>CAVHKB010000068.1:0-11131 GCA_963636305.1 Prevotella sp. P5-108 | reverse complement strand
ATGGCTCTACAGCGGGCATAAACGATGCAATTAACAATTAACAGTTAACAATTAATATGCAGAGATGACATGAGAGCCATAGCACGCTATGGCTCTACAGCCATTATGAAATTAACAATTAATAATTAACAATTAACATGCAGGGAATGGTCGTGCGTATTGCCTCGCAGGAAGCCGCACAGAGAGCCATAGCACGCTATGGCTCTACAGTTGACATAAGCGCACGGTGAGGGGTTGAATGGATTTGCATGGTGGAGGGAGAGCCATAGCACGCTATGGCTCTACAGTTGGCATAAGCGTACGGTGAGGGGTTGAATGGATTTGTATGGTGAAGGGGAGGTTAAGGGTTGGTAGAGGGGAGGTTAGGGGTTGGTGGAGGGGAGTTTAGGGCTTGGCGGAGGGGAGTTTAGGGCTTGGTGGAGGGGAGATTAGGGCTTGGCGGAGGGGAGGTTTGAGGAGGTGGGGAGGGAGGTTTTAATGGGTAGGGAGGGATGTTTTAATGGGTGGGGAGGGATGTTTTTGGGGAGGGTTGGTTAATTGAAAAAGAAAGTGTACCTTTGTCGGTGGAAAACGGGAGGAAGAGTGCAGGGGAATGGAAGATACTGGAACAAAGAAAGAATGACAGACAGATGGAAGAACTGATAGGCACGGTAGAATCGTTGTTAACAGAGAACAGTTGCGTGGTAGTACCCGAGTTCGGTGCTTTTGTGCATCGGTCGATTGAGGCACATATAGACGGCGGCATATTGTATCCGCCCTATACTACCTTGTCGTTCAACAGGGATGTGCAGCATTACGACGGGCTGATAGAGAACGCCTATATCCGCAGGCACAAGACGGACTACCGTTCCGCAAAGAAGATGGTTTACGAGGCGGTAGAGGCGTTGAAACATACATTAGATGTATTGGGGAGCGTGCGATTGGGGAGGCTCGGAACGATGCAATCGTTGGAGGGACGGTATGTCTTTGTGCCGTCGCAATGTGCTTTTCTTCCTCAAAATCTCGGCATACAACAAGTCAGTTTGCATCCACTTGTGTCGGACAGGGTGACGATACATATCCGAAGAGATTATCTGCGTTATGCAGCGGCATGCCTGATAGGTATTGCGTTGCTGGCGGTTTCTCCTCGAATCAACAACGACAATTATGCCGAGTACGCAAGTATGCGTCCGATAGACTATGCTGCTATTATTGAGCGTCTTCACCCTGTGGAAGAGCCGAAGGAGGAAGCGGTTGTGGAAGAGCGTGGTCGTTTTCATATCGTGGTAGCGTCGTTGGATGAGCGTTCCGCCGCCCGCCGTTGCGAGAAGTTGTTGCAGGAGGGTTATTCGGGAGCGACGGTGATACCGTATAAGAAAGACTTGCACCGCGTGGTGCTGTCGTCGTACAAGAGCAAGAGAGAGGCGTTGCGAGAGATGGAGAATGTCCGCCGGACGACGCCCTACAAGCGGGCATGGGTATATTGTGAGTAGGAGTGTATGAAAAGTCTGTTGATTTTTGACTTGGACGGTACTCTTCTGAATACGATTGCCGACTTGGGAGAGGCATGCAATGCGGCACTTGTGCAGTACGGCTATCCGACCCACAGGGCAGATGAGTACCCACACCTTGTTGGTAACGGTGTGAACAAACTGATAGAGCGTGCATTGCCAGAGGGGGAGAAGTCGGAAGAGAACATATTGCGGTTGCGCAGTGTTTTTGTTCCTTATTATAACGCACATCTGTGTGAACACACGCACCCATACGAAGGGATGGTGGAAGTAGTGCGTTCGTTGCGTGAGTGCGGTTATCGTCTTGCGGTAGCGTCGAACAAGTATGATGCCGCCGCCAAGCAGTTGGTTAGGCATTATTTCGGAGAGCAGTTCGATTTGGTTTACGGGGAGCGTGAAGGTGTACGCCGCAAGCCAGACCCGCAGATTGTGTATGATATTATGCAGGCATTGCGTGTAGGGCGAGAGGGTGTGTTGTATGTAGGGGATTCGGATGTAGATATGCAGACGGCGCATAATGCAGGCGTGGACGCAGTAGGCTGTAGTTGGGGATTCTGCGAGAGAGGCAGATTGGAAGAGATGTCGCCGAAATATCTGATTGACAGTCCGATGGAATTGTTGGAGATTGCAAGGAACAAGGAGCACAGCGGGAAAGATACGGATTAAGGTAAGAAAACAAAGAATGCGAGATATGACTATGAGCAGAATGGAGAAGACCATGTTCGGGACCGTGTTGTGTGTGTTGATGCTATGTGTGACGGGTTGTGCAGAGAGTGACACCGAGAAAGCGCAGAAGCGTCTTTGTCGGGCGGAGGAATATGCAGAGAAGGGGCAGTTCAACCATGCGCGCCAGGAGATGGACAGCATTCATATTTTGTATCCGAAGGCAGTGTCGGTCCGTCGTCAGGCGAAACATCTTTCGGACAGTCTGGACTATATTGAGGCCGTACGGACCTACCACTACTCGGACAGTTTGCGTGGCGTTCTACTCCCACAGGCAGATATATTGCTCAAGAAGTTCCGCTACGAGAAGAATGCGTCATACGAAGACAGGGGGAAGTATGTCCACAGGTTGTTGCAGACGACGGGCGGCAATGTATCGCGTTGTTATTTGCAATGTTACATCGGGGATGACCGTTCCACTACACTGAAGAGTTATTACTATGGTATGCGGAAAATAGAGCAGAGGGAGTTGGTGCTTACTTGCGGTGAAGAGAGTGTGAGCAGAGAGGGGAGCAATTATGCGTTTGAGAGCGAGGGGTGGCATGAGATATTAAGCATGGATGAGGAGTCGTCGCTTGCTCTTCTTCAGTTTGTATCGAATCATAAAGGCGAGCGGGTGCGAGTGAAGATTGTTGGGAAATCGCCCTATACTTACTATTTACTGGAGAATGAGCGGATTGCGTTAGACGAGACTTACCGATTGGGTGCATTGATGCATGACATAAAGCAGTTGGAGGATGCTATGCGTGTGGCAGATAGGACGATAAGCAAGTGGGAGGGGAGTGAAAGAGTGACGGAAGAATAAATATGTTGAAAAACAAGAAAAAAGGTCGTGGTATTTGATAAAAACTTACTATCTTTGCACCTTGTATGACAGTGGGGTGAGAAAGCACAAACAGTAACCTTAGTGTCCGACGGCAGGGGAAGGCGGATTGAATGGTCTTGTCGGGCAGAAACAAACGAATAACATGAAAGAGTTAGAAGATTTCATTGCAGGCAAATTGCTGAAGTTAAAGGCGATCAAGTTACAGCCACAGAATCCTTTTGTGTGGGCGACAGGTTGGCATTCGCCAATCTATTGCGACAACCGAAAGATATTGTCTTATCCTCAAATCAGGAATGTAGTAAAGATAGAGTTGGCTCGCGTGGTAGCGGAGCGTTATCCTGATGCAGAAGTGATAGCGGGTGTAGCGACGAATGCGATAGCGATAGGGGTATTGGTGGCAGAGGAGTTGGGATTGCCCTTTGTATATGTTCATCCGACCCCTAAAGATCATGGCTTTGAGAATATGATAGAGGGTGACCTTCGTCCGCGACAGAATGTTGTGGTGATAGAAGACCAAGTGAGTGTGGGTATCAACAGTATGAAAGTGGTAGAGGCGATACGAAAGGACGGGTGCAAAGTGTTAGGCTTGGTGACTATATTCAACTATGAATTGCAAGACACTTTGCGTCGTTTCAAGAAAGGCAGAGTAGAGTTGATCTCGTTATCGTCGTTTCCTGCAGTACTGAAGCACGCATTGGAGACGGAGTATATCACAGAGGAGGAGGCTGCTACATTGGAAGAATGGCAGAAGAGCCCGGCAGATTGGAAATTGTAGAAAAGAAGCAATATGGCAGAGAGCAAGTACGAAAGCAGTGTTCAGAAGGTGGCAGCGAGTGCGCATGCCATATACAGTGTGTTGGGAAATATGGAGAATGTCGCCTTGGTGGAGGATTTGATTCCGAAGGACAAGGTACAGGAGTTGAGTTATGACAAGGAGTCGGTTCATATCAAGGTGGACGGATTGGGTCAGAAACTCTGTATCCGTATTGTGGACAGTGAGGAGGACAGTGTTTTGAAGTACGGAATTGACAATTTGCCGATGGGAATGAATTTTTGGGTACAGATGCGTGAAGTTGGTCCGAATGACAGCAGAATCAAGTTAACACTGAAGGCGGACCTGCCAATGATGTTCAAGATGATGTTAGACAAGAAACTACGGGACGGTATTGAGCAGGCGGCGGTAGTGTTATCGAAACTTCCTTATACAGAGATTTAGTTATTACGGGCTATGAAGCGGATGCACATACACCGAGAAGGTCGGAACATTATTTTGGGATTGGTATTGGTTATATTCCTGATTAACATTCCTATTTTTTTGTGTTCGGCACATTGGGTGTTTGCCATCACCTTGGCATTGTCTGCTGCGTTACTGGTATTTGTGACCTATTTTTTCCGCAATCCAGTCCGTGTGTTGGAGGTGGACGACCCGAGTTTGGTTATTGCGCCGGCGGATGGACATATTGTAGTGATAGAAGAGGTGGAGGAAACGGAAATTTTGCATTGCAAGTGCTTGCAGATAAGTATTTTTATGTCCCCTTTTAACGTACACGCCAATTGGTATCCCATAGAGGGAACCGTTATTCTCTCTTCGCATCAGAGCGGAAGGCACAAGGGGGCATGGTTGCCGAAGTCGAGTACAGAGAACGAGCGTTCAGCCGTTTTGATAGAGGCAAAGAACGGTCAACGGGTGTTGGTCCGTCAAGTAGCGGGTGCGCTTGCACGGCGTATTGTGACTTATGCGAAAGCAGGGAAACAGTCGCATCGCAATGAACACTTCGGGTTTATTAAGTTCGGTTCGCGTGTAGATATGTATCTACCTATAGGGACTGATTCCTTTGTGGACTTTGGAGATTTGGTTCGTGGCAACGAGACGATTATAGCACGGATACCCGATTGACGGGGACGGGCTTAGGAAGTAAGAAATATATTGACAACAAAAAAGGAAAGTACTATGGATAAGTTTGAAGAATTGTTTGCCCAATATGATTGGTCATTAACAGACGAGCAGGTGAAAGAGAATGTCGCCTCAATTTTGAGGGAGCATTTTGATGAGAATAACCGCATAGATATATGGAAACAATGTCTGCATCAGATAGACCTGACCACCTTGAACGGTGATGACACTACCACCAAAGTGAAAGGTATGGTTCAGCGTGTGAATGAGTTCAGCAAGCATTATCCGGATGTTCCCAATGTTGCTGCGATGTGTGTATATCCAGCGTTGGTAAAGACAGTGAGCGAGAACTTGACGGAGCCTATCGGGATAGCGGCCGTGGCAGCAGGTTTTCCTGCATCGCAGACCTTTATAGAAATAAAAGTGGCAGAAGCGGCAATGGCCGTGGCAGCCGGTGCGACAGAGATAGATATTGTGATCTCTATTGGGAAGTTCCTGGAGGGCAAGTATCAGGAAGTGTTTGACGAGATAAGCGAGATAAAGTCGGCCATACGGGATGCTCATTTGAAAGTGATATTGGAAACGGGGGCATTGAAGAGCGGATTGAATATCTACCGAGCCTCGATACTTGCCATGTCGGCGGGGGCAGATTTCATCAAGACATCTACTGGCAAGATTTCGGTGAATGCCACTCCTGAGGCCACCTATGTGATGTGTAGCGCGATAAGAGATTGGAAAGAGAAGACAGGTCAGAAGGTCTGCTACAAACCCGCAGGGGGTGTAAGTACGACAGAAGAGGCTGTGCAACATTATACTTTGGTGAAAGAAATACTTGGCGAGGACTGGTTGAACAACAAGAGTTTCCGTTTCGGGGCGAGTCGGTTGGCCAATAACCTCCTCAGTTCGATTGTAGGGACAGAAACTAAATACTTCTAACAGGGATATGTTCAGGGTAACGGAAAAGAGATTTTTCTCTGATAATGTAGCGGGGCTTACGATAGAGGCTCCGCTCATTGCAAGTAGCCGCAAGGCAGGGAATTTTGTTATTGTTCGTGTGGACAAGCAATCGGAGCGTATTCCTCTGACCATAGCCGATGCAGACAAGGAGAAGGGGACGATTACTTTAGTGGTACAGCGTATCGGCGTATCTACTGCGAAATTGTGTGCATTGAATGTGGGCGACGAGTTGGAAGATTTAGTCGGTCCATTGGGTCGTGCGACGCATATTGAAAAGTTCGGTACAGTGGTTTGTGCCTGCGGGGGAGTGGGTGCTGCTCCTATGCTACCCATAGCAGAAGCCTTGAAGGCTGCAGGTAACAGGGTGGTTGTAGTATTGGCAGCGCGTACTGCAAGTTTGATTCTTTTGCAAGAGCAACTGAGCAGGTTCGCAGATGAAGTGATTGTGATGACAGATGATGGCTCGGCGGGTCAGAAAGGGCTTGTTACACAAGGGGTAGAGGAAGTTATACAGCGGGAACATGTGGACAAATGTATTACGATTGGTCCCGGTATTATGATGAAGTTTGTTGCATTGACGACGCAAAAATATAATGTCCCCACAGAAGCGAGTCTTAACACCATTATGGTGGACGGAACTGGGATGTGCGGTGCTTGTCGTGTGACGGTAGGTGGCAAGACACGGTTTGTGTGCGTGGACGGTCCTGAGTTTGATGCGCATCAAGTGGATTTTGATGAGATGTTGTCGCGGCTTCGTTCATACAAAGATGAAGAGTATGCTGCCTATCAAGCGTATTTGGAAGGGAAGACGATAGAAAATTCCCGTTTCGAGGCAGCATCGGAGGTAGGACCTTTGTCGCAGACAGATGTAAAGCCGTTTGTCGGGACTGCGAAGGAGCGAGTGGCTATTCCCAGAGTGAAGATGAACGAGTTAGCACCTGAAGAGCGTGTCGGTTCGTTGCACAAAGAAGTCAATCAAGGTCTTACATGGGAGCAGGCTGTTACAGAAGCGCATCGTTGTCTGAACTGCAAGAATCCGACCTGTGTAGAGGGTTGTCCGGTGAATATCAATATCCCTGCATTCATCAAGCAAGTAGAGGCTGGCAACATAAAAGAGGCTGCGAGGGTGATAAAAGAGAGTTCCACTCTGCCTGCGGTATGCGGACGCGTATGCCCTCAAGAGAAACAGTGCGAGGCACAATGTATTCATCTAAAGATGAAGCATGAGGCAGTTGCCATTGGTTATTTAGAGCGCTTTGTGGCAGACCATTCGTTGGGAGAGAAGATAGACGACAATGCTATTGTACCTAATGGCAGAAAGGTGGCGGTTGCAGGTTCCGGTCCTGCAGGATTGGCTTTTGCAGGAGATATGGCTAAATATGGTTACACAGTGACTGTTTTTGAGGCTCTCCATGAGATAGGCGGAGTACTTAAGTATGGTATTCCAGAGTTCCGTCTGCCTAATTCAATTGTGGACAATGAGATTGAGGGGCTACGCAGTTTGGGTGTTGATTTCCGCACAGACATTGTTGTGGGAAAGACGATTAGTATCGAGCAACTTCGAAATGAGGGTTATGAGGCAATGTTTGTGGGTTCGGGAGCCGGGCTACCTCGTTTTATGGGTATTCCTGGTGAGAACCTAAATGGAGTACTCTCCTGCAATGAGTACTTGACCCGTGTCAACTTGATGGATGCAAGCAATGCTGCTACAGATACGCCTCTGCTTTATGGCAAGAATGTAATGGTTGTTGGTGGAGGTAATACGGCTATGGATGCAGTGCGTACGGCGAAACGCTTGGGCGCAGAGCGTGCGATGATTGTTTATCGTCGTTCGGAAGAAGAAATGCCTGCGCGTGTAGAAGAATTGTATCATGCAAGAGAGGAAGGGATAGAGTTCTTGTTGCTGCATAATCCGATAGCATATTGTGCCGATGATAAAGGTCGTGTGAAGGAGGCAGTTTTGCAGGTAATGGAATTAGGCGAGCCGGATGCTTCGGGTCGTAGGAGTCCTATTGCGATAGAAGGTAAGACCGAAACGATTCCTGTGGATTTGGTAATTGTGAGTGTAGGAGTCAGTCCGAACCCACTTATACCGCATAGTGTAGCAGGAATAGAGATTAGCAAGAAAGGCACTATAGTAGTGAGCGAGAACATGCAATCGTCTATCCCTACTATATTTGCCGGGGGAGATATTGTGCGCGGAGGTGCTACGGTTATTTTGGCTATGTCGGACGGTCGTCGTGCGGCAAAGGCCATGCATGAGTATCTGATGGGGAAGAAGTGATTACGAAGTACGGTCTATCTTGCCATATAAACGGATTGAAGAAGTAAGGGGGATATTTCGAAACAAGTTTAATGGTTGTTCGACGAGGCACAGAAAAAGTGGACTAAACTTTTTAATCCACATTTCTTGGTATCTCCAAACACCTATGTCAATGAATTATCAAGCATAAGTGTAAATTACGAGTGCTGAAGCCAGCCCTTGTTTTCAGGTGTAGTGTTTTTATACCATGCTATTCCTGCCATAGAGTTGATGACAAGGAAGAACAGAAAGAGTACCATGTTGAATATATTATTGATGATAATATAGAAGATGATTCCGGATAGGCTGTAGATAACCCAATATATCCATGCATCGTTTTTCTTGTATATAAGCCAGAAGTTTGCCAAGATACTGGAGGATATGAGTAGTGCGCCCATTAGTTTGATGAGGATATTTTCGTGCAATGTATCTTGATTGATGACGAATGTTGCGAGCAGGTAGTCGAGTAGAGTAATCAATAGAAAAACAAGAAGGCTGAATAGCATGTTCTTGGCAGACAGAAAGCCTGGCTGCAGTGGTTCGGTGGTTTGTTGATTGTTGCTCCGTTTCCAAGTATATATGGATTTTATTTGAAAAGGTACAAAGCAGGCTATGTAGAGAACGAAGAGGTCGTAGTTGCCTTGTAGAAAGAATTGTACTGCCAATAGTACAGACATGAGAATGCCGAGATAGAAGCCTGTATAGTTGGCGGGATTTCGGATGGTCAGTACATATCCGACGCCTATAATACTTGCGGGTATCCCTACACAAAAGGCTGCATCAGTGAAATGCAGGAGAGGGAGATTGAATACAGATTGTACGATATAGGAAAGGAACAGGATTAGCACAAAAATGGAGATGGATATACATGTGTTTTTGCACAGTTCTTTCCACATTGTGTTAGAGGTAGTGTTATTCATGCGGATTGGAGGTTTTATATAAAAGAAAGAAGCGGATACTCTCCGCTTCTTTCCGTTTCTTATATACAGAGAGTCTGTAGGAAAAGACTCTTACTTACGCTTACGGTCACCATAACGTGACATAAACTTATCGACGCGTCCTGCAGTGTCAACCAATTTTGACTTACCTGTGTAGAACGGGTGTGACGAACTTGATATTTCCAACTTAACCAGAGGATAGGTTACGCCATCTATTTCGATAGTATCTTTTGTAGCAACGGTAGAACGGCTGAAGAACTGGTCACCGTTGGACATATCTTTGAAAACTACCACACGATAGTTATCAGGATGAATTCCTTTTTTCATAATTACGAACTTTGTTGTACGGGTTAAACCATTTGTCTTATTCAGCGACTACCACAAAATGGATATCAGCAGTTACATCCTTATGCAGGTGAGCGACTGCCTTGTATTCACCTAACTCTTTAACTGGTTCGTCGAGAGCAATGACTTTGCGGTCGACAACGAGTCCTTGAGCAGCGAGTGCGTCGGATAGTTGGAGCGGGGTAACTGCTCCGAATATTTTACCGCTTTCGCTTGCTTTAGCGTTGATGGTAAGTGAGATGTTCTTGAGTTGTTCAGCCAAAGCGATAGCATCGTTTTTGATTTTCTCAAGTTTGTGCGCGCGTTGACGGAGGTTTTCTGCTCTTACTTTGAGTGCAGAGTCGTTAGCGATGACAGCAAGTTTGTTAGGAATAAGATAGTTGCGTCCGTATCCGTCGCGCACTTTAACTACATCGTCTTTGAAGCCGAGATTGGCTACATTATCTAAAAGTATTACTTCCATGATTTATTCCTCCTTATTTCATCATATCAGTTACATAGGGTAGCAAAGCGAGGTGTCTTGCTCTTTTGACAGCCTGTGCAACTTTGCGTTGATATTTAAGAGAGGTGCCAGTAAGACGACGCGGCAATATTTTCCCCTGTTCGTTTAGGAACTTTTTGAGGAATTCAGGGTCTTTGTAGTCGATATACTTGATACCACTTTTTTTGAACCGGCAATACTTTTTCTTCTTAACATCCTTTTGTTGAGGAGTAAGGTAGCGGATTTCTTGTTCTGCCATAGTTTAAGCCTCCTTATTTTTAAGATTAACATTACGACGCTTCTCTGCATATTCAAAAGCATACTTATCGAGGCGGAAGGTTAAGAAACGGATAACTCTTTCGTCGCGTCGGAACTCTGTTTCGAGTGTAGCAATAATAGCAGGTTCAACATCAAATTGCAGAAGGGCATAGAATCCCGTTGTTTTGCCCATGATAGGATATGCGAGTTTCTTCAACCCCCACTCCTCACGATTGAGAATTGTTGCTCCATTGTTTTTGAGCAAAGTCTCAAACTTGTCAACCGCTTCCTTCATCTGTTGTTCAGACAAAACGGGAGTCAAGATGAAAGCGGCTTCGTAATGGTTTAACATAAATAAAACAGTTGTTAGTTAATAAAATACCAGTTTGCAGTTGTTTATGCGTAAGTGCGCAGTATCCACAAACGGGTTGCAAAGGTACGACATTGTTTTGGAATACGCAAATGTTATGGGGATGATTTTTTGAAAAGTTGATGGTTGGAGGGTGGAGGGGGGAATTAACAATTAATAATTAACAATTAACATGTATTATCGGGTTGAGAGGGTTACAGAGTTTGGAGGGGAACATATTGTTTGTCTTTTGAATGGGAGTCGAGAGCCATAGCACGCTATGGCTCTACAGTTGGCATAAGCGTAGTTACACACGACGGGTATGGGACGACGGTGGATGACAGACGGCTGGAGGGTCTGGGGATTCTGGATTTCTGGGGGATTGTTGGTTGGAGGGAAACATGAGGTTTGTCTTTTGAAGGGGAGTTGAGAGCCATAGCACGCTATGGCTCTACAGTTAGCCTAAACGAAGTTACAGACGACGGGCAAGGGACGACGGTGGATGACAGACGGCTGGAGGGTCTGGGGATTCTGGATTTCTGGGGGATTGTTGGTTGGAGGGAAACAT
>CAVHKB010000067.1:0-11334 GCA_963636305.1 Prevotella sp. P5-108 | reverse complement strand
CTGTAGAGCCATAGCGTGCTATGGCTCTCAACTCCCCTTCGCAGGTAGAACAATATGTTCCCCTCAAACTACACAACGCCCTTCGACCATACTCTGCATGTTAATTGTTAATTGTTAACTGTTAATTATTAATTGTCCCCTTCCCTCGCTCTCGAAAAATTATTTTACCGAAAACATTTGTCGCATCAATAAACTTGTCGTACCTTTGCCGCCCAAAATAATAACAAATACTGTTTTGTAATCCTCGTCGGAGGGCTGTCCTATGCCGGATAAGATGACTGGGTAAAACCATTAAATCTTATTCGGCTTTTGTGTGTAATAACAAGATAAAACAACAAATAGATATGAAAAAGAACAACATCGATTTTGCCACCGGAAATGTAAGCACACTCTTCCGCCAATTGTTCGTGCCGACACTCTTTGGTATGTTGAGCCTATCTGCTGTAACAATGATCGACGGAATCTTCGTCGGACACGGTGTAGGTAGCGACGGTATTGCTGCCGTCAACATCTGTATCCCCTTGCTTATGCTGTTGCAGGGTACAGGACTGATGATAGGTGCAGGCTGCTCCGTTCTATCGTCCATCGCCCTTTCACAACAGAAAGACCGACTGGCAAGAGCCAATCTGACGCAATCCATTGTACTTGTCACCTGCATTGCACTGTTGGTCATTCTGGCTATCTTCGCTTTTCCTACACAAATAGCATTTCTATTAGGCTCCTCTGAACACCTATTGCCTCTTGTAAAGGACTACCTGATATGGTTCGCACCTTCTCTTCTGTTCCAAATGTGGACCGAGGTATCTCTATTTTCTCTGCGCTTAGATGGCGCACCGCGATTAGCAATGTGGTGCAGTATCACGTGCGCACTTCTCAATGCATTGCTCGATTATATCTTCATCTTCCCTCTTGGGTTGGGAGTATTGGGAGCAGCGGCAGCAACTTCCATCAGTTGTATGATAGGCGCAGGCATAGCATTCGTCTATATGCTTCGATACGCCAACAAACTACGCCTGCACCCGCTTCACATAACACGCAAAGGTGCATCGTTCTTCCGGCACGACATTCGCGAGCAATGCAAAATAGGCTTCTCTTCATTCCTCAACCAAATAACAATGGCAATGCTGTTCTTTGTCGGAAATCATGTCTTTATGCATTATCTCGGCGACGATGGAGTCGGCGCTTTCGGAGTAAGTTGCTACTATATGCCCTTCGTCTTTATGATAGGCAATGCTATTGCACAATCGGCGCAACCTGTCATCAGTTACAACTTTGGTCTGGGCAACAAAGAAAGAGTCCTGCAAGCATTGCATATCTCTATAAAAACCGCCGTCGCTTGTGGCATCTTGCCGACTCTCTTGTTCTGGCTTTGTCCCAAATGGCTGGTTGCTTTGTTCCTCGATGTCAGCACGCCCGCAGCACAAATGGCAATCAATGGATTTCCCTACTACTGTATTGGCTTCATTTTCTTTGTGCTGAACCTCGCAATAATAGGCTACTATCAAAGTGTCGAGCAGGTAGCACCCGCAACTCTATTTGCAACGCTGCGTGGACTGCTGTTCTTGGTACCTTCCTTCCTCGTCCTGCCCGAGTTGTTGGGAACAATCGGAATATGGCTTGCATTGTCGGTTTCTGAAATCCTGACCATTCTGACGATAATAGGTTATGCAATCTATCAAAAAAAACATCACGGCAACGATTTGCGAATATAACAACTATTGTGTATCTTTGCAGATGTTTGTAACGGTATTCCTATGAGTGCAATCGCATACATAGACTACCAAGTAAAGAAAAAAGAATAAAAGACAGATATGCTTAATATCGTATTGTGTGGAGCCCCGGGCAGTGGAAAAGGGACACAAAGTCAGTTTATTGTCGATAAATACGGATTGGACCACCTATCCACAGGCGACCTTCTCCGCAAGGAGATTGCGCAGAAAAGCGAACTGGGCAGCAAGGTCGAAAACATCATCTCGCAGGGTAATTTGGTCCCCGATGCTGTCATAATCGAACTGATAGCAAACTATTTGGATAGTATGCCCGACAATGCAAAGGGTGTTATATTTGACGGATTCCCACGCACCGTAAACCAAGCCAAAGAGTTGGAAAAACTTATGGCGAAGCGTGGAGAAAAGGTCTCCGCAATTGATTTGTTTGTGGAAGAAGAGGAACTCATCAATCGATTGCTCAATCGAGGTAAGACCTCCGGTCGAGCCGACGACAACATTGATACCATAAAGAAACGATTGGAAGTCTTTCATAAACAGACCAAGCCCGTTTGTGCCTTCTATCGCGATTTGGGCAAGTATAGTAAGATAGACGGAATGGGTACAATGGAAGAAACTTTTGCAAAGATCGACAATATCTTGTCAAAACTCTGATATATTTTACCTCATATCTCCTTGCATCATGGCACAATCCAACTTTATAGATTATGTAAAGATCTATTGCCGCTCTGGTAAAGGAGGAGCAGGCTCTCTACATTTCCGCCGTGCTAAATACATACCCAAAGGAGGTCCCGACGGCGGAGATGGAGGCAGAGGCGGACATATCATCCTGCGTGGAAATCGTAACCTATGGACATTACTTCATCTAAAGTACCAGCGTCATATTATGGCAACCGATGGTACTCGGGGCGGAGAAAGCCGCAGTTTTGGTAAAGACGGAGAGGATAAGTATATAGAGGTCCCTTGTGGCACAGTCGTTTACGATGGCAACACGGGTGAATTCATCTGCGAGGTAAAAGAAGACAAAGAAGAAATCGTCTTGCTCAAAGGAGGAAGGGGCGGATTAGGGAACTGGCATTTTCGTACGGCAACCAATCAAGCGCCGCGCTATGCACAACCTGGAGAACCTTGTGAGGAGAAAAATATAATACTGCAACTGAAAGTATTGGCAGATGTGGGATTGGTAGGCTTTCCAAATGCGGGCAAGTCAACTCTGCTATCTGTCATCTCTGCGGCAAAGCCCGAAATAGCAGACTATCCATTTACCACATTAGTCCCTAATTTGGGCATCGTACCATACAGAGACGACAAATCGTTCTGTGTCGCTGATATACCGGGCATAATAGAAGGCGCAGCAGAAGGAAAGGGCTTGGGACTACGCTTCTTGCGCCATATAGAAAGAAACGCTATCCTGTTGTTCCTCATTCCTGCCGATACAGAAGATATCAACAAAGAGTATAATATCCTGCTCGAAGAGTTGCGCAAATACAACCCTGAACTCTTGCAGAAACAACGCATATTGGCAGTTTCAAAGTGCGATATGTTAGACAATGTCATGCTTGCGCAAATGCAGGAACAACTGCCCAAAGATATACCCTCCCTATTCATATCATCGGTATCTGGAATGGGAATCGACCAACTCAAAGATATGCTTTGGACTGAATTGAATAAAGACTGTAACAAAGTGATAGAAATCTCCCATAAACCAATCGATGTGAAAGTAGTTGAGCAGGAAGAAGCAGAGGCGGTGGACGATACTCCCGAAACTATCTATCTCAACGAGGTAGATGAAGAATGGGACCTCAGTAAGTACAAGGGAATAGGATGGGACGATATAAACGAATAAAATAACACATCATATCCGATACTATGAAATACGACGAAGCCTTGCATAAATTAGAAACTATCGTGAATAGTATAGAGAACGGCGAAGCCTTGTCAATGGAAGACTACAAGAAGAAAGCAACAGAGGCGAAGCAGTTGCTCGACTATTGTCAAGGTCAATTGGTCGATATGGAAAAAGACCTGGATGCCATAATCCCTAAAGGATAAAACATCTCATCTGCTTCCTGCAATATAGATAACGGCTTAAACAACTGATACATGAAACATCAATCAACACATTTACTGGTACTGTTCCTTATCTTGAGTACCACCCTTTCTTTTTCTTCCAACAATCCCAAAGAGGAGTTTCGTGCATCTTGGGTCGCTACTGTTTACGGCATCGATTGGCCCCACACGCAAGGAAATGCATCCGTCCAAAAAACGGAAATGGACTTAATTTTAGACCGTGCTAAAGCCGCCAACATGACTGCCGTTATGTTCCAAGTACGCGGCTTCTCTGATGCAATGTACCAATCAACAATGGGAGAGCCATGGAGTTCGGTGCTTACAGGAACAAGAGGCAAAAATCCGGGCTACGACCCGTTAGCCTACGCTATCGAACAAGCACATGCTCGTGGTTTGGAGTTGCATGCATGGATAAACCCCTATCGGTTGGGGAACAATACCGTTCGCTCCAATCTAATTCAGAACGATTGGATTCTCTTATCAGGCGCCAAACAGATCCTCGACCCAGGAAACCCCGCTGTACGCAGTTATGTGCTGTCTGTAATAGAGGACATTATAGACCATTACGATATTGACGGCATCATTTTCGATGACTATTTCTATAATGGAGTTAGTTCTGAATATTCCACAACGCAGGCTCCTAACGAAACAGTTATAACGACAGATAATAATCCACACAACCTGTCACTTGGGGATTGGCGTCGTGAAAATGTAAATCTGTTTGTCAAGTCTGTCATGCAGAGCATAGAGTCAAAAAAGCCCTATCTGCGTTTCGGCATAGGTCCTGCTGGGGTATGGAGTACTTCCGCACACAATGTCTATGACGAAAACTATTCTTCCTGCGACAATATATCTGCTTGCCCCGGTTCATGGGACGTCTATTCAGATTTGTTCTGCGATGGTGCCGCTTGGCTGAAACGAGGCTATATAGATTATATCGCCCCACAACTCTATTGGCCTATGCTTTCCACTTCCGATGGCTACTATGCCAGAAGTGCTTTTGACAAGATATGTCCTTGGTGGGCGAATCTCGCTTTCCGCTATAACCGTCATTTCTATGTCAGTCAAGATGTAGCGAGCAATAAAACGACCGCCTCACCTAACGCACGCTTCAATTCTCCCGATGAAATCACGGCACAGATGAATGCTCTTCGCAATAACGGTAAAGTCAAGGGCAGTATATTCTACAACACCAAGTATTTCTTGAACATCGGAGGTTGCAATAGTTATTTTTCCACTTCAGAAGGCTATCACACATTCTTGGTAAACAACTGGTATTCAACAAAGTCTGTCGTACCGGCTATCGATTGGCGTGAAGCCGAAGCCCTGCCACAACCCACAGATATATTGTTGTCAGGCAACCGACTGACATGGGTGCATCCTACTGCGCCCCGTTTTACAATATATGCTTGGGCTAAGGGCATGGATAGAACAACGGCACTGGCAGATCCCGCCAACCTATTGGGAATAACCTATACCAATAGTTTCGATGTAAGTGACGTAACAGATCTGGCAAACACCACCTTTGCTGTATGCCCCTACGATAGATACGGCAACGAGTATGAACCTGCCGTATATAATGAGGAAGAGAGCACTCTGCCGCAAGGAACGGTTTCTATGTCTTTATTGTGGAAGAAAGGCGAGGCAGAGGTAACCTACCTAACAACAGGAGCCGCAAATCGGAGTATGGCATATTATAACGGACTATTATATATCCCCAATAAAAACGAAGGCTCATTCGCAGTAATAAATGCTACAACAGGTGCCTTGCAAACAACGCACACTATCGGTGCTTCCGCCTTTTGGCAACATAACCTCCGTATCACCGACGACGGGGTACTGCTTATGGGGAATACGGCTTCGGGCAGCACATCGTTAAGTATCAAAAAAGGCTCTATAATTGCCGATGGATACACCGATTTGGCAACACAAACCATTGCAGGTCGTTGCGACTATTTCTATACCTATGGCAATTGGAACGATAACGGTTTTGCTCTATCTTTGAGCAATACGGGACATCTTCTTAAGATACCGTTCGTAAATGGCAGCCTGCAAACAGCAGTAACAATAGATAACACCGATTTGCCTTCAGGTACATCGGCAAAGGCTGTCCCGTGCGATGGGAACAGTTTCTATGCGTCTGTCTCTGGCAAACTTCCTACACGGCACTTAATTGCCACAGGCGCAGAAATAGAGTCGTTCTCAAGTAGTAGTCCCGCTGTGGCGACAGATGTGTCAGGTCTGGGTACATTTAGTCTGTTAGGGCATCGTTATATGGTGCTGCCAACAAATGCAACGGGTAGTTTTGAGGTCTATGAAACTACTTATGGACTAAGCAATGCCATTAGGGTCGTATCTTCCACAGAGCCTCTTGGCAATGCCACAAACGAATCATATACTACAGATTTCTGCACAGTAGTTGACGGCAACAATGCCTACATCTATATCCTGACACCTAACAATGGTGTGGCTGCTTACAAGTTCACCTTTACACCTGTTGCCGATGAGTTGGAGGAAGTTGCAGACAACTTGTTGCTTCGTCCCACCCCTCAAGGGTTATCACTCTCCTTTGCAGGAACGCAAGTCGTTGAGATATACGGTGTAAATGGTCTGCTTCTCTATAAAGAGTCTGCCACAGAGTCGTTCACTTGTTCTCTACCGCAGGGAGCATACATCGTAAGAGTAGGCAATCAAGTCCGAAAGTTCATTCACTAATCGCTTTGTTCGACACTTAATCAACAACATATTCTAACACCTTAAATTTATCAGTATGAAGAAAGTATTTATTGCACTGATGGCATTTGTCGCAATGTCGGCAAATGCTCAATTGCTGAAGGTGGCATCAATCGAGCAATTGCAAATGCCGCTAAATTCAGCATTTAGTAAAGTGGCAGGCATAAGTCCTGACGGGTCTTATGTCCTTCTCACGAACACAAACAATGTGGGGCTGCAAAAGTATAATGTGGCAACAGGAGAATTGGAAACGCTTTCAACGGCGGCAGGTGCAGGCTATAATGTGGTCATTTCCTCCGATGGAAACGATGTTGTCTATCGGGAAACAACCATGGGAAAGGACAAGTTGAATCGTTCTTCTTTGGTACGCAGAAATATGCAGACAAAGAAGACAACCACATTGGTTAAACCTACCCGTGACTTGAACGGCTTTGCAGTAAGGGGCAACACTATCTTGTCTGTCGAAAAACGCAAACTGCGCGTACAAGCCATCGACGAAAAACAAAAAGCAGAAAAAGAACAGCCGGTGGTCTCTATTCAAGATCGGCAACTCATGCTGACCATGAACGGCGAAACCCGCGTACTTTCTCCTAACGGACAAGAGAAAAGTTATATATGGCCCTCTGTCTCACCCGATGGTACGAAAGTATGTTATTATGTCGCAGGCAATGGAGCATGGGTAGCAAACATCGATGGTAGTAACCCTCAGTTCATAGGGCATGATTGCCGTGCCGCTAAATGGTACAACAATGAGATAATTATTGGTATGGCAGACAAAGACGATGGTTATGTGCAAACAGCATCGGATATCGTGGCTTATAACCTGAAGGGAGAACATCAAGTCCTGACTTCCGGCTTGATTGCCATGTATCCCTATGTCGCTGCCAATGGCAATCAAATTGTGTTCTCAACCGACAAAGGAGAAACATATCTTATTCATATTAACCAATAAGAATTCCTACTATGAAGCGATTTCTATTAGTGGTTGTTACCACATTCTTGACAATAACTATGGTCAGTGCTACTGACCTGACCGGCAAGCGTATTTATATCAATCCTGGACATGGCTCTTTCGGACCGGACGACCGTCCAATGGCAACCATTCCCTATCCCGAACTCTCTTCAACAGAGATGCCGGACACTTGCGGCTTCTACGAGTCCAATACCAATCTCTGGAAATGCCTCTATCTTGGCAAGAAACTTCAGGATGCAGGTGCCACTGTTCAGTATTCCCGTACAGAATGTGGTCCATGGCCCTATGCTAAAGTAAACGGACAATATCCGGACTATTCTTGGGCGAATTATCAGGCATTAGAGAACTATACCATGTACAATCGCAATCTGAGCGAGATATGTGAAGAGGTGGATGCCAACAACATCGACTACTTCATCTCTGTGCACTCCAATGCATCGGGCGATGGTACCACCACCAACTACCCGTTGGTTATCTATCGTGGTTACGACGACATCACTACGGCTCCCGCCGAAGGCGAGAACTGCTATGTTGCAGGTAGCCGTGAAAAGGCTGATGCTATCTGGGGACACCGCTTCAGTATCATGGCAAGTGGCATTGACCCCTATTCAGCCTACTCAATGACCAATAAGAATGTACGCGGTGATATCGATTTCTATGGCAGCAGTTCCACTCGCACCGACAAGACGCATGCGGGGGTTACCTACAGAGGTTATCTTGGCGTACTGAAACACGGAGCAAGCGGTTACTTGGTCGAAGGTTATTTCCATACCTATCAACCGGCTCGCCACCGTGCGTTGAACCACGACTATTGCCACCAGGAAGGCTTGGCATACTATCGTGGTATCATCGACTACTATGGTGCCGACCCCGAAACCACAGGCTACATCATGGGTACCGTGAAAGATCTGCACAATAAGATTGTTAATCCCATCTTCAACTATGCCCCGAAGACTAACGATCAATGGATGCCTTGCAACGGCGCCGTAGTAACTCTGAAAAAAGGAGGTGTGGTTGTCGGTACTTACAATGTGGACACTCTCTACAATGGCATCTTCGTTTTCGAGAACCTTGCTCCCGGCAACGACTATACTTTAGACGCCACTTGTGACGGCTACAAACCCTTGTCCGATGAGTATAAAACAGCATTCTCGGTTAAGGCAAACGAAACAACTTACTCCATGATATATCTCGAGGATGTCAACTATACGCCGCCCGCAGTGGTGTACTACAACTATCCCGACCCCGAGCAACCTGCCTACTTGCAACTCGCAGGTGCCTACGAGATGACGCAGTCCTTCGTCGGGAAGAAGTTGACCGATGTGTTGGCTGACAAAACTATCCGCCGCGTACTCTATCGCAATGGTAGTATGTTCCTGCTCGCAGTCGATGCAGCCAAAGAACCTACCCTCATCGAAGTCGATGCCGAGAGCCAAACGGTCAAAGCCACTCTGCCTACCGACTTCTGCTCTGTGGTCTCCACTAACGGGTACAAACTCAGCGACATCGCTTTCACAGCCGACGGCTACCTGGTAGGTTGCAACTACGAACACACGGCTTTCGACGCAACCACCGTGCAACCAAGCGGAGATACGGGAACCCATAATAATTGGAATGTATACCAATGGGAATCCAACGAATCAGGCTGGAGTGGTAAATTGTGGTTCACACACAAGACCAACGAGACTGCTGGCAACTACTACAATGCTATGACCGGAATCACTTTGGCTTATACAGGAACAACAGCCGACGGATTTATCATCACGACAGCTACCACTACTGGCTCTTCTCACAATACGCGTTTGCCTATATTCAGCATCTCTGAAGGGGCTTTGGCAGGTGCATTGCGCAATCACCCTGCCGACAACTTCTCTTCCAATGACTATGGAGAAGCCCGACTCGTCGTATCACCGCGCGACGACAAGAGCATCATTATCACTTCCACCAAGAAGAACCCCGTTGAATATACGCTTGTTATGTCCACAGCATCTGCCATTAATCCTGTGGGGACATTTGCTACTTACACTACGGGTGCCAACTACTTCAAGTATGCACACCACGATATGATGGTAACGCCCGCCCAAGATGCTGATGGCAATAACACAGGCATCGCATTGTACGACATCACCAACGGATTAAGCGATGCTACCCTCATCAAGACAACCAACACTTCACTGACTGCCGCTGCCGCTGCCTACACAATGGCTGCAGGAGTCGTAACAAACGAGGATATCACGCTCTACCTCGTATGCGACAGCATCATCAACAAGTTCTCTACCGTAGGTGTCGCACAGCCTGTCATTCCTGCTGTTTTGGCTTACGGACTGAATGTAACTCTCGACAATGGTCAGTACACCTTCACTTTCAATGCTAACTCCGATGCCGAAAGTGCTAACCTGATTTTCTATACCGCAGACGAGAACGCTACACAGGTAGGTACAATCCCTGTTCCCAATGTGGTCAAAGGTCCTAATACCTTTGCTGTTCCTGCCGACCAACTGCCGGGCGAAGTCCAACAGGTGCTCACTTGGGCGGTAGAACTCAATGGGTTGGCTATCGGTAGTGTAGGGCGTATCTATACTCTCACCCAATCGGCGTCTGGATTCACCCGTCCATTCGTTTCCATTAACAACTCAACGGAATCTCCTTACTTCCAATACTTGTATCTAATGGACCGTGCAGGTGCTTCTAAAGCAAATAATGGCTTGTATGCATTCAATCCCGATTATTCCCGCATCAACACGACTCCGTACAAGGGAGGTCGCTCAATGTACGGCTCTCCCTATCGCACTTTTGTTGACGACCAGGGTTATATATGGATCTCCGATGGTTCTGATGGGTATTCTGGCATCATCGTTGCTAATCCGGCTGACCTTGAGGGAACTTACGAAGAGTTCTTCCAAGGAACTCGTAACACATCAACGGGTGTTATCACCAACAATGGTGTGGAAGTCGGTTCTTCTTCGTTGGGCTTGTCTGTTTATGGTCATGGAGCAGATGCAAAATTGCTCTCGCTCAACGAGGACGCAGGCACTACGCTCAAGGAACATTCCATCGCTGTTTATAATATCGGCACAGAGGAAGGCACCTACAAACATTCGTGGTCGGAGGCTCCGTCGGCTATCATAGAGTTGCAAGGCATTGCCTACGACGGCTATCCTCTTGGCTGCTCGCATGGTGTATGGGTTGCCTCTCGTCGTGCGGCAGGACAGAATAATACCAGTTACACTGCCCTGAAGTTCTACGATTGGAATGGCAATGAGTTGCTCAACTCTGCGAAAGACCCATACAAAGAGCAGATCGACGGTAGTTATTCAGGAGCCTTTGCTCTCAGTCCCGATGAGTCTGTCCTCTACTTTATCGACGGGTCGAAACATATTATGGTATGGGACATTGTCTGGAACGAAGATACTCCGGTCATGACGCTTCGCTATTCCTTTGATTGCGGAATGGCGTCCGTTCGCGAGATGCACCTCGATTATGCAGGAAACCTTGTATGTTCCGGCGATAATACGGGTGGTAATGCTCTGACGATATTCACTTTGCCGAAGTCCGATAATACCACTGTCATCCCTGCTCGCAAAGCACTCACCGTCACCGTTCAAGCCTCTCCCTCTACAGGGTTGCAGGAGAATACTGCAGAGCAGTATGTCTTGGACGAGAACGCGCCTATGTACGATGTATTAGGCCGCCAGGTTGACCGTAACTATCGGGGTATTGTAATACAAAAAGGTCAAAAGTTCTTGCGCAAATAATGCGTCAATTATAAATGTGCAGAGGCTGCCTCTATTCATCAGGCAGCCTCTGCTTTATATACTATCTACTATATGT
>CAVHKB010000066.1:0-11514 GCA_963636305.1 Prevotella sp. P5-108 | reverse complement strand
TTTGTTGCATCGTTAATGTATGCTGTAGAGCCATAGCGTGCTATGGCTCTCAACTTCTTTTCACAGAAAAAACATCGTGTTCCCCTCCAACTAAATATTGCCCTTCGACCATACTCTGCATGTTAATTGTTAATTGTTAATTATTAATTGTTAATTCATGTCAATACGGCATCGCCGTCCGTCCACCAACAACCCATCCCTGCATATTAATTGTTAATTATTAATTGTTAACTGCCCCCTCCCTCTCCCAATAAACACTCAAATCCCCCTCAACAAATAAAAAATTACCTATCCTTTGCACATTACAAAATAATTACTACCTTTGCGCCGTATATTGCTTAATTAGGATTGGAATACAACTACCAACCTCGAACAAGAGAATAAAGCCGAAATAAACATACGTATGAAAAAAAGTGTATCTATTCTGTCAGTCATCGCACTAATCGCACTGACATCCTGTAACAAAACGTTACCAAAACCGGAGCAAATAAATGTCAATCCCGCACCTCTTGCTGTCGTTGGAGGACAAATCAATGCCGAAATTACGGGTACTTTCCCTGTAAAGAAGTTCGCTAAAAAAGGAGTACTTACTGTCACTCCCGTTCTCAAATACGGCTCACAAGAAGTCTTGGGCGAACCTACTGTCTATGTAGGAGAAAAAGTAAAGGAAAATGGCGCCAGAGTCTCCTATTCCAAAGGCGGTTCCTACTCGCAAACATTCAGTTGCGCCTATAAAGATGAAATGGCGAAATCAAATCTCTATCTCCGTTTCGAAGCAAAGGTAGGTAAGAAAACCATCGAAATACCCGATGTCAAAGTAGCAGAAGGCGTCATGGCTACCGAGCAACTCGCAACTGCTGCCGACAATAAACCTTGCATCACTCCCGATAAGTTCCAACGAGTAATACAAGAACTCCAAGAAGCCGACATCAAATTCTTGATACAACAGGCAAATCTTCGCAACTCTGAAACAAAATCCGAAGGAGTAAAGAACCTGCAAAATGCTATCAAAGACGCTAATAGCGCAGAAAACAAAGAAATCAACAAAATAGAAATAGCAGGCTATGCTTCTCCCGATGGCGCAATGTCGCTCAACGAAAATCTCGCAAACAAACGCCAAGAGGTAACGCAGAAATTCTTGAACAAACAACTCAAGAAAGACAAAATCACTGCCAACATCGACAGTAAGGTAACCGCAGAAGACTGGGACGGATTCCAAAAACTGATGGAAAACTCCAATATACAAGACAAACAGTTGGTTCTCCGTGTACTCTCTATGTATAGCGACCCCGAAGAAAGAGAAGCACAAATCAAAAATCTCTCCGCTGTCTATAAAAACATCGCAGAAGAAATCTTGCCCGCTCTTCGCCGCTCACGAATGATACTCACAACCGACATCATCGGCAAGTCCGACGACCAGATAAAGGAACTCGCCGCTTCCGACCCTGCAAAGTTGTCTGTCGAAGAACTGCTCTATGCTGCTACTCTTTCCAACGATAACAACGAAAAAGTCCGCATCTACAAGAAAGTAATCGAGTTGTATCCTAACGAGTACCGCGCATATAACAACATCGCACTCATACAGTTCAACGAAGGCAATGTGGCTGACGCACGACGCAACTACGCTAAAGCACTCGAAATCGAACCAAACAACGCCGATGTCAACTACAATGCCGGTATTGCCGCACTCGCTGACAAAGACTTTGCTAAAGCAGAGGAATGTTTCGGTAAAGCAGCAGGTACTACTGGGAACCTCTCTGCTGCAATGGGAACACTCTATACATTGAAAGGCGAATATGCAAAGGCTAAAAATGCCTATGGCAACGCTAACACCAACAACGCGGCTGTTCAACAGATACTCAACGAGGACTACACTGCTGCCCGCCAAACACTTTCTAATGTAGAGAACCCAAATGCAACCACTGCTTATCTACTCGCAGTCGTAGGAGCAAGAACCAACGACCGTGACGCAGTCTACACCAATATGCGACAAGCAGTTGCCAAAGACGCTGCGCTGAAAGCACAAGCAAAATCCGATATTGAGTTTGCTAAGTTCGCTGAAGATGAGCAATTCCTCTCTATCATCAAATAAGAACAACCTGTATAGAAACATCGGACAATAACAACACAAGAGGCGTGGCAGATACCTGTCACGCCTCTTTTTCTGTCGCAAATAAACAATACCAACCAATACGCAAAACAAAAAAAATCACTATCTTTGCACCACCAATAAAAACAACGAGTTATGTCCGTACTATTCCCTAAAGTCAACAAACCTCGCGAATGGGACTATCGCCCCATCTACTACGACCCTCAAAAAGAGGAGCGTAAACGCAAGTTAGAAGCACTGCACGCTAATCAAAAAGCGGAGGAATCACAAAAAAACAACCAACAATCCACCGGTAAGGATAACAAAGAACCCTATATACCCACGCTCCATCGTGGCTCTTTCCGTGAAGCACGCGATGCGCAAGGACTCTCGGCACACGATAAACTCCGACGCACATCACGACTTACATTCTGGATAGCATTGCTCGTACTCCTCGTATTGGTTCTTGTTATCTGCTCGCATTTCACACTATAATCACCGCAAATGGACATCATTCATCTTCTGCCCGACAATGTTGCCAACCAGATAGCAGCAGGCGAGGTCATTCAACGCCCAGCCTCTTGTCTAAAGGAACTTGTTGAAAACTCGCTCGACGCAGGAGCAACAAACATACAAATACTCATACGGGATGCAGGTAGGACGCTCCTGCAAGTAATCGACGACGGAAAAGGTATGAGCGTTACAGATGCACGCATGGCATTTGAAAGACACGCTACATCCAAAATAAAAGATGCTAACGACCTCTTTAGTCTGCACACGATGGGATTTAGGGGCGAAGCACTTGCTTCTATCGCTGCAGTAGCACAAATAGAACTGCTCACACGGCGCGAAGAAGACGAAACCGCTACATACATCGAAATAGAAGGTTCCAATGTGATACGACAAGAACTCACTGCAGGTGCAAAAGGTACAAGTGTAAAGGTCAAAAACCTATTCTTCAATGTACCTGCAAGGCGGCGATTTCTTAAGACAAACACTACTGAACTACGCAACCTTATAACCGATTTCTATCGTATCGCACTGGTCTATCCTCAGGTGCATTTCATCTTTATTAACGACGATGAAATACTCTTCGACCTGCCTATAGCATCTACAAAACAACGCATCGAAGCCATCTTCGGCAAATCACTACGCAAAAACTATGCAGGACAACTCGTCGAACTGAAGACAGAAACACCTATGGTATCTATCGCAGGTTTCATAGGCAAACCAGAAACGGCTTCTAAAACTCCCCAACAGTATTTCTTTGTCAATGGAAGATACATGAAACACCCATACTTCCATAAAGCAGTAATAACGGCCTATGCTGGAATGTTGCAACCTGAACATAACCCTTCCTATTTCATCTACTTCTCTGTTCCGCCCGAATCTATTGACATCAACATACACCCAACCAAAACCGAAATAAAGTTCGCCGACGAACAACCAATCTGGCAAATACTGCAAGCCACAGTACGAGAATCCCTCGGTAAATTTAACCTTATACCTTCTCTTGACTTCAATCGTGAAGGAGACATCAATATACCGTCATCTGCCGCTGCTACCGAAATACGACAACCCGTCGTCAATATAAATACATCCTACAATCCGTTTCAGCGAAACAATACCACCTCGCAATATGGCACTTACGAGGACTGGCAACAACTCTATATACCTTCTACGCACGGGCATACTGCATTCAACGGAAAAGACTCATCCGATATAAAGATCACCAAACCTGCATTAGCGTACCAATATAAAGAAAACTATCTCCTATGCCCCATCGACGAAGGATTGGTATTAATCGATAAAAAAAGAGCCTATGAAACGGTATTCTACCATACTGTGTTGCAGCAAATACACAACAAACAAGGAGTTAAGCAACAGGTACTGTTTCCCGAGATATTAGATTTTACCTCCGAAGATACACAGACCCTCATAGCAATACAATCCCAATTAGATGCAGTGGGATTTGAAATCACACGGGTAGCACCCGACTCTTTTGCTATTAACGCAGTGCCTGCTGCCATAGATGCTTCTTATGCCTCCAAAGCATTAGTCAATATCCTCCATGCTGTCAACTCTATGACGGCAACCGTACAGGAACAATGGGAGAAAAGCATAGCCTCGTCTTTGGCTGCAGATATGGCTGTCAATTGCGGCAAAGTATTAACTGAAAACGAGGTACAATCATTACTCGATAAACTGTTCGCCTTGCCAGATCATACCTATACTCTAAATGGGAAACGCATCCTGTGTCTGATAACCGATGCTGACCTCTGCAAACAACTATCATAATGTTATTACTATGACAACAACCCGAAAAAAAACAACCATCATTCTGTCTGCTATCATCCTTGCATCTGCCGTCACTGCTGCAGGATGGCTCAAAGGAATGAATACCGTTCATCCCCCCATACAGATACTTGTCTTGCATACAAATGATACCCACTCCCAAGTAGAGCCAATCGCACAAGGGGCAAAAAACGCCAATAAGGGAGGATATGCACGGCGTATGGGACTCATAGAGAAGTACCGACAACAAGACTCGGAACTACTGTTACTCGACGCAGGAGATTTCTCACAGGGAACTCCCTACTTCAACTATTTTAACGGACGAGTAGAAGTGGACGCCCTCAATCGTATGCACTACGATGTAGTAACGCTCGGTAATCACGAATTCGACAATGGAACCGACACCCTCGCTGCCATACTGTCAAATGCTGACTTCAAAGTCGTTTGTGCCAACTACGATGTAAAGAACTCCCCTCTTGAAAATATAGTCAAACCTTATGTCATCCTACATCGCAAAGGCGTCAAAATAGGGATTTTCGGATTAGGTGTACAACCCGATGGACTGATCACGCCACAAAACTTTGCACCTCTTAAATGGAACGACCCGCTTCCTGTGGCAAACCAACTTGCCAACAACCTGCGGAATAAACAACATTGCGATTTGATAATATGTCTTTCTCACTTGGGTACTGATCCCGACGACTCATATATATGCGACAACTGGCTTGCCGAAAACACAACGAATATAGACATCATTATTGGCGCGCACACTCACAAGTTGATAGTCAATCGGCATACAACCAATCTCAATGGACACGATGTCTTGCTCGCGCAAATGGGAAAATCGGGCATAAACCTTGGCATTATCCATGTTACACTACAATAAGCACATACCTAACACTCTATCTATTAGTTGCTTCGACATTGTATAACTAAATTATCTTTCTTCTTTCTTGTATATGTCAACAAAATGTTGTTACTTTGCAGCGCTTTTTGCTCAATGGGGAATTCATTGAATACTCCTTAATGTGTGTACGAAAAAAGCGTATGTGTAACTCTAATTAAATACATTATGTCAGAAATTGAGAACAAGGTAAAGGCTATTATTGTTGATAAATTAGGAGTCCCTGAGTCAGCCGTAACAATGGATGCTAATTTTTCAAGCGACCTGAATGCTGATTCTTTGGATACAGTGGAGTTGATTATGGAGTTTGAAAAAGAATTCGGGTTGTCTATACCTGATGAGGAAGCAGAGAAAATCTCCACTGTAGGCGACGCAGTCGCTTATATCGAGAATGCAATAGCCTGACTAAGTCTTGAAGAGAAGAGTTGTTGTAACAGGATTGGGCGCTATCACTCCTATCGGGAATGATGTAACCTCTATGTGGAACGCTATGCTCCATGCACAAAGTGGGGCAGGACCTATTACACATTTCGACGCATCAAAGTTCCGCACACAGTTCGCGTGTGAAGTGAAGAACTTTGATGCTTCTTCTTTTCTCGACCGAAAGGAAGCCCGAAAATTAGACACCTTCGCCCAATATGCACTCTATGTGGCGGGGCAGGCCATCAACGATGCCTCTATCAACCTCCCCAACGAAAACAAAGAGCGTATAGGCGTCGTATGGGGCAGCGGCATGGGAGGTCTGCACACACTCGAAGAGGAAATCACTAACTTTGTGGCAGGCGACGGTACCCCCCGCTTTAATCCTTTCTTTATCCCTAAAGTCATCTGCAATATCGCTGCGGGGCAAATATCATTGATGTACGGACTCAAAGGCGTTAATTTCGCTACCCTCTCTGCCTGTGCATCATCTAATCATGCTATCGGCGAAGCCTTTAATCTGTTGCGATTAGGGAAAGCCGATATCATTCTTACAGGCGGAAGCGAATCCTGTATCCTCCCCACTGGCGTGGGTGGCTTCAATGCAATGCACGCTCTCTCTACCCGCAACGATTCTCCCGACACGGCGTCAAGACCTTTCTCCGCTTCTCGCGACGGCTTCGTCTTAGCGGAAGGTGCTGCCTGCATCGTACTCGAGGAGTACCAGCACGCTAAAGCAAGAGGGGCAAAAATCTACGCAGAGATGGTCGGTGAGGCAATGACCGCTGACGCCTACCATCTTACTGCACCAGACCCTGAAGGGCATGGCGCAATACAGGTAATGAAACTGGCTATCGAAGATGCAGGAGCGAAACTCACCGATATTGACTATATCAATGCACACGGCACCTCCACTCCTATTGGCGATATTGCTGAAGTAAACGCCATTCAAACACTCTTCGCCGAACATACCTACAACCTTAATATCAGTTCCACCAAATCTATGACGGGGCATGCTCTCGGCGCTGCGGGGGCAATTGAAGCCTGTGCTACGATTCTCGCTGTTCAGAACGACATCGTACCACCCACCATCAATCACCATGAAGACGACATCGACGAGCATTTCGACCCGAAGATAAACTTCACATTTAACAAGCCCCAAAAGCGTACTGTCAGGTATGCTATCTCCAACACTTTCGGTTTTGGCGGGCATAATGCGTGTGTCGTTTTCAAAAAGTGGGAAGAAGATTGATGCCACGACTCCTCAAGCAGATACAATCCATAAGACTTCGACTCAGTGCTAAACGACATTCAGAGCCGTATCTTTTCCTAATCAATATATTAGGCTTCAAACCCAAAAGAATCGCCCCCTATCTTCTTGCCCTCCGCCATAAGTCTGTCGATGGCAAAGGCAATGAACGGCTTGAGTTCCTCGGAGATGCTGTAATCTCTCTGGTTGTGGGTGATTTTCTCTATCAACACTTCCCTAAAGCCTCCGAGGGACAACTCACCTCCTATCGGGCAAGGCTTGTCTGCAGGGGACACCTCAACGAAGTGGCTCGGCAGATAGGACTTCACCAGCACCTCAACAAAGGAATAACGCTGCATTCCAATGCCGAAGATGTCTATGGCAATTCTTTGGAAGCACTGGTCGGTGCCATCTATCTGGTCGACGGTTTCCAACACGCACAAGCGTTCATCAACCAGCATATACTCGGTAAACAGGCTTTGCAACTCTGTATGCCGCAACGAGATTCCGACTTCAAATCAAAACTCTTGGAGTGGGGACAACAGAACCACCGAACCGTTACTTTCGACCTCCTCAAGGAAGCCTATGATGCCGGCAACGACCAACACACCTTTGTCTATGGAGTTGTCATCAACGGTCAAATGGTATCGCAAGGCGCAGGACATACCAAGAAAGAAGCACAGCAACAAGCGGCCAAATCGCTCATTCAAAACCGCCAATTGCTAAACTCTTTGTAAAACATTAGGTCATTCAAATTATTCTTTATAACTTTGCAGCCGTTTCAGGAACGGTATATCCTGATAATAAGGTAAATTTTTAAGGTATTATGTTAAGTGTAAAGATCGGAGAGAATGCCGGATTGGTATGGAACGCGCTGCAAGGCGGTGCAATCTCCACAAAGGCTTTGAAAAAGGCTACAAAATTGAAAGAAGCAGACCTCAACCTTGCATTAGGTTGGTTGGCTCGCGAAGGTAAAATCGCTTTTCAAGTCACTGAAGCAGATATTTTGGTATCTCTTAAGTAACGAAAAGACAAATTAATCAAATCTCGGAGGCTGTCTGAAGCGATCAGGCAGCCTCTGTCTTGCTCTGTATTTACTGCTCTTCCCAAAGGTTTTATATAGGTTTTATATAGGACGCATATAGGACGCATATAGGATGAATATAGGAAGAGCATCAGAAAAATACAGAATTTTTATCCCCTCTGCCAACCCCGAATAACATAAAATCGGGTGGCGTATATCACCCAAGTTTTGTATTTTTATGGCATAACACAGCAAAAGATGATGAAATTATCTCTATCTTTGCAATATGAATGTAAGGAAATCGTTTGGCGCATTGATTCAGGAGATAAAGGACTTTATCTGTGAAGACTTCAATAAATGGGCGTATTTGTATGCAGGAGTCTATGTCCTTGCACTCATCGTGTTTGCTTACAGTTTTGACGGCTATAACAGGTACATCCTTCCTGTCTATCAGACAAATAACGGGTGGTGGGTATTCCCTATACTGTACAATCTTGTTTATTTCGGAATCGCCATACCGAACTTGCTCATTCGCAAAGAGTGGAGTAGGTTGCGCAATCCACGGTTCTACCTCAAGGCTCTTTTCTTCATCACTCTTATGTCTGTTTCGTTAGGATATACACAATACAGACATTGGTTCGACAATGTAAATGCGTCGTATATAGAGCGTTATTTCCTGCTCTATTCATGGGTCTTTATAGATGGTATATTCCTGGTAGTATTGCCGCTTACTGTCTATAAGTATCTTTTCGACAGGAAGATAGATGGCATCTACGGCCTGTGTCGGAAGACCGAACATCTCGAGATATACCTTCTTGCGTTGCTCGTTCTGCTCCCTTTCGTGGTTTGTGCATCTTTCCTCCCTGATTTCCAGGTATATTATCCACGCTTCCGTCCTGATATATACGAGGGTGTATTCGGTTTGCCTCTATGGGCTGTCACTACTATCTTTGAGATGTGTTATGGTCTTGACTTTATTACGACAGAGGTGTTCTTTAGAGGTGCGATGGTAATAGGTCTGGCGGCTGTCTTAGGTCCGAGAAGCGTGCTTCCTATGTGCGTGTTTTATTGTTCCGTTCATTTTGGCAAGCCTTTATTAGAGAGTTGCAGTGCTATTTTTGGCGGCTATATATTGGGCATACTTGCTTACAAGACCAAGCATATATGGGGCGGGGTTTGTGCGCATTTAGGCATTGCTTTTATGATGGAAATAATGGGATTGATACATCTTTTTACCAGACTATAATAAAGATAGAATTATGAATGTAGCAATAGTAGGTGCTTCTGGTGCCGTAGGTCAAGAATTGATAAAGATACTACAAGAGCGCAAATTTCCAACCGACCAACTTCGGTTGTTCGGGTCTTGTCGTAGTGCGGGTCGTTCTTACTCGTTTGCAGGTAATCCGATCGAAGTGGAAGAGTTGCACCATGGAGTACAGTTCAAAGGAGTAGATATTGTCTTTACTTCAGCGGGCGCAAGTGTTTCGAGGGAGTATGCAGCAGATATTACCCGTTATGGGGCTATCATGATTGATAACTCCAGTGCTTTTAGAATGGACAACGATGTACCATTGGTAGTTCCTGAGGTGAACGCTGCAGATGCCCGCTTCTGTCCTCGCAGGATTATAGCCAATCCGAACTGTACTACTATACAGATGGTAGTAGCATTGAAGGCTATAGAGGATATATCCCATATAGAAAGGGTGCATGTAGCAACCTACCAGGCTGCATCAGGTGCGGGCGCACAAGCGATGAAGGAATTAGAAGAGCAGTATCGTAGCATAGTGGAGGGACGAGCAGTGCAGGTAGAAAAGTTTCCGTACCAATTAGCGTATAATCTTATTCCTCAGATAGACCTGTTTACAGAGAATGATTATACAAAAGAGGAGATGAAAATGTATAATGAAACTCGTAAGATTATGCATTCTAATATATTGGTAAGTGCTACTTGCGTGCGAGTACCATCGCTGCGCGCTCATTCGGAATGTGTATGGTTAGAGACGCAAGAAGCGGTGTCGGTGGACCGAGCGAGAGAGGCTTTTGCTACGGCGGCGGGTTGTCGATTGATGGATGATACAGCAAAGAAAGAGTATCCAATGCCTTTATTCCTATCGGGAAAGGATGCAGTATATATAGGCAGAATACGGGAGGACATAAGTCGAAAGAACGGTCTTGTATTTTGGTGTGTTAGTGATCAGATACGCAAAGGTGCGGCATTGAATGCTATTCAGATAGCCGAATCGTTCTGCCATTAACCTCTTTGGTTGGAAAGAGGATGCAAAAACCTTAAATTTTGTGAGAGTTATTTTGCGGTTAAGGAAAAAAGCAGTACCTTTGCAGCCAGTTCTTACGGAGAAGTAAGGACCAATAAATGTGGGAGTGTGTATGCACGACCATTATCGTTTAACTTATTATACAAACAGTTATGTATTTAACATCAGAAAAGAAACAAGAGATTTTCGCTCAGTATGGCAAGGACGCTAAGAACACCGGTAGTGCAGAAAGTCAGATTGCCTTATTTACTTACCGTATTCAACATTTGACAGAACATTTGAAAGTCAATCATAAAGACTTCGGTACAGAACGCGCTTTGACTAAATTAGTAGGTAAGCGTCGTCGTTTGTTGGATTATTTGAAGGAGCGTGATATAGAGCGTTATCGTGCTATTATCAAGGAATTGGGTATTCGTAAGTAACGAAGTTCCATTTTACCAGAAGGGTTGCTTGTTGTATGCAAGTAACCCTTTTTTTGTAGGTTTTTGTATGGTTGGGGGGATTGAATTAACAATTAATAATTAACAATTAATAATTAACATGCAGAGTATGGTCGAAGGGCGATGTGTAGTTTGAGGGGAACACAAAGTTCGTTCTGCGAAGGGGAGTTGAGAGCCATAGCACGCTATGGCTCTACAGTTAGCCTGAACGAAGTTACAGACGACGGGCAAGGGACGAACAAATAATAAACAAATAACAATCAAATAATAGCCAAATAACATTGATACATTGAGGGGGTCACATGGTTTTGAGGGGAACACAATGTTTTATCTGCGAAGGGGAGTTGAGAGCCATAGCACGCTATGGCTCTACAGTGGGCATAAGCGTTGCACAAAACCTCTTTTTCGGAGGGAGAGCCATAGCACGCTATGGCTCTACAGCGGGCAATAACGAAGTTACAAACGACGGGCAAGGGACGACGGTGGATGACAGGTGGCTGGAGGGTCTGGGGATTCTGGATTTCTGGGGGATTGTTGGTTGGAGGGGAACATATTGTTTATCTTTTGAAGGGGAGTTGAGAGCCATAGCACGCTATGGCTCTACGGTTATCATAAGCGCACGGTGAGGGAATGAATGGATTTGTATGGTGTGGGTAGAGCCATAGCACGCTATGGCTCTACAGTATACAACAATTAACAATTAATAATTAATAATTAATATGCATTGATGGCAATTTTCTATGTGATTTGGAGGTTTTTCCTATGTTCTTCCTATATTCGTCCTATATGCGTCCTATATAAATCGTATATAAATCCTTTG
>CAVHKB010000065.1:0-11525 GCA_963636305.1 Prevotella sp. P5-108 | reverse complement strand
ACCACCTCCGTCACCTCGTTCACTCCGACTTCGGTCATCACCACCATTGGCACCAATGGCGGGCAAGGAGGGAATCCCGGTGGCAACCCTGGAGGCAATAATCCAGGAGGAAACCCTGGTGGAGGTGGTAATCCTGGTGGTGGTCCTCGATAGAATAAAGATACAAATCTACCAACAAAAAGGGAATGTCCAATGTGGCATTCCCTTTTTCTTTTTCTATCCATATCCAACCCTCCCGATTCTCCGCCCGACAACCGTCTTACCTGCTTCTACGGCACCAAAATAACAGTCGCAGATGCAAATATATCTTCTCCGAACCGCGAACATACAGCAATCGCTCTCCCTTGTGGCATCCTATGCAGAACAAAGCCCACTACGGCGAAAAGAAACCATCAAACCGCCATCCCTCCTCCCTAAATATAACTAACCGAAACCCTTAAAGAAAAAAGGTTGCGCTGTACTTACTCGAGAAAACTCCTAATAATAGGATTTTAGGTGTCGCTGCTCTTTGTAATCTGCCTACCTTCCTCTCGGAAGTAGCAGCACGCCATTGTAGCAACGAGAGGCCTTAGTTTAATAATGTTTGTTGAGTTTTCCGGTCTCTGACAGCGCAACCTGTTTGTTTCTGCAAAGATAATATATTCATACCAATTTCGCAACCCGTTCGATGTTTTTCTGCAAAAAAAAGATTATTCATTGCTTTTTATGGAAATAATGTATTACCTTTGCAAACTCAAGGTGTATGCCCGCCTATATACGCTGCACCCGACTATAAGCATACTTTAACAACGAAACAATAAACAGGATTTAATATGGCAAAGAATGTAAAAAATGAGGATGGACTCGAAAATGTACAGGAGGCACTGACCACTTCCGGTAGTTGGATTGTCAAACACCAAAACGCTATCACGTGGGTGATAACCGCTATACTTGCCGTCGTGCTTGTTATCATGGCTGTGCATAACTACTACTTGAAACCAAAAAACAACGAGGCAAATAACGAAATCGGAAAAGCAGTTGTCTATTTCGCTGCACACGACTATCAAACCGCACTCAACGGTGACGACACCGACTGTATAGGCTTCGAGCAAATAGCCGACAACTACGCTCTCACCAAAGGCGGAAAACTTGCCGCTCTCTATGCCGGTCTGTGCTACTATAATCTCGAAGACTACGAAAGTGCCGTCAAGTACCTTAAGAAATTCGACTCCAAAGACCTCAATGTCGCTCCCGCTGCCAAAGAGAAGTTAGGAGATGCCTATGTCGCTCTCGGAGAACTCAATAAGGCTGTCAAATGCTTCGAAAAAGCAGCCGCCTACAATAACAATGTCATCTCCCCTATCAGTCTGAAAAAAGCAGGGCTTGTCTATCTTGAACTCGGCAACAACAAAGCCGCAAAAAAGGCTTTCCAATCCATCAAAGACAATTACCCCAACAGCCAGGAAGCACAAGACATCGATAAGTATATCGCTAATATCAACGACTAAGTTATGGCAACTGTCTTTCATAACTTGTCGCAGTACGATCCCGAACAACTGCCAAACGCTAGTGTCCTCCGACACCGGCGTTTCGCTATTATAGTGGCAGATTGGAACAGCGAGATAACCTATCAACTGCTCGAAGGAGCCTACCAGACTCTCATCAAACAAGGGGTCAAGGAGAACAACATCAAGGTCCTCCATGTGCCAGGTACCATCGAACTTACCTATGCGGCGGCGCAATGTCAGAGATACGCTCCGCGACACAGGTTCTACGATGCCATCATCGTCATCGGGTGCGTCATCAAAGGCGACACTCCCCATTTCGATTATGTCTGCCAAAGTATCACGCACGGCGTAACCGAACTCAACCTGCATGGGCTGTCCCCTGTCATTTTCAGCGTCCTCACTACCCTCGACCGTCAACAAGCACTCGACCGCGCTGGCGGCAAACTTGGGAATAAAGGCATCGAAGGAGCATATACCGCTATCAAAATGGCAACCCTTCAAAGTGCCGACATCGAACAATAACTGCAACGGCAGCACGGTGGAAAACTTCAGAGTATATAAGTTCGGTGGTGCCTCTGTCAGCGATGCGCCAAGCATACTCAATGTGCTGAACATCGTCCGTAACGAACAGACACCACTCGTCATCGTCGTCTCTGCCATGGGCAAAACAACCAACGCCCTCGAACGAGTCGTCAACGCTGCTCTGGCTTCCAACCTGCAAGAGGCGGACAATGAACTCGCACGCATTCAAGACTACCACTCCAACATCGCACGCAACCTCTTCCCCGTCGGACACACTTTCCTGCAAAACAAAATCCATTCCCTCATCAACCAACTGCGCAATATCGTACAGACCATGTCCGACGATGCGCTCTCCGAAAGAGATAACCGCTTCTACGACTATTACTACGACCAAATAGTCTCCTACGGCGAACTCATCTCCACCCGTATTGTCAGTTACACTTTCGACCGCTTCGGCATCGATAATGTCCTGCTCAATATGACCGAATGTCTGCGTACCGACAACACCTGGCGCGAGGCAAAAGTCGATATGACCGAGTCCGCACTCCTCTTGCATCGGCTTATGCAGCAGCGACCCTCACAATACTACATCGCACAAGGATTCATAGGAGGTACGGCGGAAGGACTACACACCACGCTCGGACGAGAGGGCAGCGACTATACCGCCGCCATCGTCGCAAACATACTCAATGCACAGAGCGTCACAATATGGAAAGATGTGCCAGGTATCCTCAACGCTGACCCCCGCTTGGTCAAAGACACCGTCCTCCTGCCCGAACTCACCTACTACGACGCCGTCGAACTCGCATACAGCGGAGCGCAAGTCATACATCCCAAAACCATACGACCCCTCGAAAATAAGAGCATCCCGCTTCATGTACGCTCTTTTGCCAACCCCGACCTGCCCGGTACACTCATCTCCAAATCCATTCGGCAACCTATCAGCGTCCCGATATATATCTGGCGCAAAGAACAGGTATTACTCACCATTCGCCCCAACGATTTCTCTTTTGTCCTCGAAGACTCCCTCCAGCATCTCTTTCAGGTCATCTATCGGAACCACCTCAAAGTGTCGCTCATACAAAGCAGTGCCGTCACCGTTTCCGTCTGCGTCGATGCCTCTCGCTACCTCACGCTCGCTATACACGAGTTGGAACAGACCTACCGTGTAACCTACAACGAACACCTTTCCCTCCTTACTGTGCGTGGCACCACACCGCAAATCCTGTCCCATTGTACTCAAAACTACCAGGTACTCCTCTCCCAGACAACTCGCCGCACGGCACGATTCGTCATCAGAGACTCCGAATAACATATTCCTTCCGATTTCTTAATATATTCCTGCAATATATTAACATCTTTGACAGGGCAACAACTGTGTTTTGTTTGCCTTTCCCATAAATCTGCCCTCCGCAAAGCCCCGTCATTCCTCACTGTTACGAACGATTTATATAGGTTTTATATACGATCTATATAGGACGAATATAGGACGAATATAGGAAGACGCTCCCAAAAATCTCCCGAAATGCCGCCAACTTCCTTTCGTCCGAATATAAACATCATATCGTATAACATCCGTATATCTGAACATTCTTTTGCTGTTATCTCCCACACCTCGTCCGTCCCCCTCTGTCATTGTTTCTACCCCTAACCGATACTTATTTGTCAATAATGCTTTTTTCTGTTGTCAACTTATGGAAAATTGTGTAACTTTGCAAGGTTTAAGCATTTTGTCACACAACATATAAACACAAGTAATAACATGAAACCTACACTATTCGTATTGGCGGCCGGTATGGGCAGCCGTTATGGAGGTCTGAAACAGTTGGATGGACTCGGACCTAATGGAGAAACCATCATGGATTATTCCGTATTTGACGCTATCCGCGCTGGTTTTGGAAAAATAGTTTTTGTTATCCGAAAGGATTTTGAAAACGATTTCCGTAATATCGTATTGAAAAAATACGAGGGCAAAGTACCTTGCGAAGTCTGCTTTCAATCCATCGACAAAGTACCTGCAGGCTCTACCTACAACACCGAGAGAACAAAGCCATGGGGTACTAACCACGCAGTACTAATGGCAAAAGACATCATAAAAGAGCCTTTTGCAGTAATCAACGCCGACGATTTCTACGGCAAAGAATCTTTCGAAGTGCTGGCACAGTTCTTATGCAGCGTAGAGGGAAAACATAACGCCTACTGCATGGCAGGATACAGGGTAGGGAACACCCTCTCCGAAAATGGTAGCGTCAGTCGTGGAGTATGCCAAACCGATGCTGACGGATTCCTTACCGATGTCGTCGAACGGACTTCCATCGAGCGTATCAACGGCAATATCGTATTCAAAGACGAAAACGGAACACTCGTACAACTTCACGAGAACACCCCTGTAAGCATGAATATGTGGGGTTTCACACCCGAATACTTCACCTATTCCGAAGAAGCCTTCAAGCAGTTCTTGAAAGAACATGGACAAGAACTCAAAGCCGAATTCTACATACCTACAGTTGTCAACGACCTTATCGTCGCAGGAAAAGCAACATGCAAAGTACTCGATACTACCGCCAAATGGTTTGGAGTAACCTATGCACAAGACCGACAAGGAGTAGTCGACAAAATAGCAAATCTCATTCAAAAAGGAATCTATCCGCATAAACTGTTCTAATTCTATCGGAAACAATGGCAAGAATTTTAGTTACTGGAGGCACAGGATATATAGGAAGCCACACTGTTGTCGAACTAATCAATAGTGGCTACGATGTTCTCATCGTTGACAACCTGTCTAACTCGAACATAGATGTACTCGAAGGAATAGAAAAGATAACAGGAGTACGACCCGACTTCGAAAATATCGACTGCATGGACTATACAAGCATGGACAATCTGTGCGAGAAATATCCCGACATCGAAGCAGTCATTCACTTCGCTGCAAGCAAAGCAGTCGGAGAATCCGTCGAAAAACCGCTCCTCTACTATCGCAATAATATCAGCAGTCTTATCTCGGTACTCGAACTGATGAAGTCGCACCATATTAACAATATCGTATTTTCTTCCAGTTGTACTGTGTACGGACAACCAGATATCCTGCCCGTCGACGAAACGGCACCTATTAAACCCGCACTCTCACCTTATGGCAACACCAAACAAATCAACGAAGAGATAATACGCGATGTTTGTCATGCCGAAACCGAACTCAAGGCGATTCTCCTGCGTTACTTCAACCCTATTGGAGCGCACCCTTCTGCTCTCATCGGCGAACTGCCTAACGGAGTCCCACAAAATTTGTTGCCTTATGTCACGCAGACTGCTGCTGGCTTGCGCCCTGAACTCAAAGTGTTCGGAGATGACTACAATACACCCGACGGCAGTTGCATTCGTGACTATATCTATGTAGTCGACCTCGCTAAAGCACATGTCGTCGCTGTCAAACGAATGCTCGAAGGTAAGTCCAACGACCGGGTAGAGGTGTTCAACTTAGGAACAGGACGAGGATTGAGCGTACTGGAAATAGTCGAGACTTTCAAACGCGTAACAGGCGTTAATCTGCCCTACAAAATAGTCCCGCGCCGTGCAGGCGACATCGAAAAAGTTTGGGCGAACCCCAAAAAAGCAAACGAAGTACTTGGGTGGAAAGCCGAAACATCGGTCGAAGATACACTGCTCAGTGCTTGGCGTTGGCAACAACATCTCGAAACGCTGAAAAAATAACAAACGCTCAAGCAACGCATTTCCTCAATATCTACGCTGTATATGCTCTATCCGCTCAAGTTTCAACCCGTTCTTAAAGAAAAAATTTGGGGAGGTACTACCCTCTCCAAATTTGGAAAATCATTGCAAGATGCCACGCATATTGGCGAGAGTTGGGAACTGTTTGCTTTCAACAATACAGGCTCGGTCGTGGCAAATGGACTCCTCGCAGGAAACGACTTGCAGGAACTGCTCGAAGTCTATATGGGCGACTTGGTCGGAGACCGTATCTACGAACAATTCGGCAACTATTTCCCTCTCTTGTTCAAACTCATCTCGGCAGACGACAAACTCAGCCTGCAAGTACATCCCGACGACGATACTGCCTTCCAGCAACATCATTGCTCCGGGAAAACTGAGATGTGGTATGTCTTGAGCGCGGAACAAGGTGCAACGCTCACTTTGGGACTGAAACACGATACCGACCAAAACGAGTTGCGCAACTCTGTCAACAAAGGAACATTCTCCGACCTTCTATGCACCATCCCTGTACAAACGGGCGATGTGGCTTTCATACCCTCAGGACGAATACACGCAATAGGTGCCGGCGTCTGTCTTTTGGAAATACAGCAAGCGAGCGACATCACATATCGGCTCTACGACTATAATCGTACCGACGCTGCGGGAAACAAGCGCGAACTGCACCTCGAGCAAGCACTCCAGGTACTCGACTATTCCGCTGTCAAACAGCCGCTCATACACTATACTCCCAAAAACAACGGAGCCGTCAATCTCGTTTCGTGCAACTACTTTACAACCAACTTGCTCTGTTTCGACAGAACCATAGCACGCGACTATGCACCACTCGACTCCTTCGTAGTCTATTGTATGCTCAATGGTTCATGCTCCGTCGAAACCGACTTGGGAAATACTACCCTACACGCAGGAGAAACACTGCTCCTGCCTGCCTTGTGCAACGATGTCAAACTCGTTCCTGCTGCAACAACCGCACGACTGCTCGAGGTCTATCTACCATAACTCGAAAGATGCATATTTGATTTAACTAACTATTTATAAAATGAAACATTACAAACTATGGAATAGCATATTTGGATGGCTTGCCTTTGTCGTGGCTGCCGTCACATATCTGCTTACCATCGAACCTACTGCGTCCTTCTGGGATTGTGGCGAGTTCATTTCAAGCGCATTCAAATTAGATGTGGGACACCCACCTGGAGCACCCTTTTTTATGTTGATGGGGCATTTTGCAAGCCTCTTTGCTGCTGACACCACCAAAGTGGCAATGTGCGTCAATGCCATGTCCGCCCTCGCTTCTGCATTCACTATTCTATTCTTGTTCTGGACAATCACGGCGATAACCAAAAGACTCTTGGTAGGATACAAGGGCGAACTCTCACTCTGGCAAGGTATTGCTACAATAGGCGCAGGACTCGTAGGCGCATTGGCTTACACGTTCTCTGATACCTTCTGGTTCTCTGCAGTAGAGGGCGAAGTATATGCCTCCTCATCTCTGTTCACCGCTGTAGTATTCTGGCTCATATTCAAATGGGACGAGAAAGCCGACGAAGAGGGAAGCGACCGCTGGCTCATTCTAATAGCCTACCTCATGGGACTCTCCATCGGAGTACACTTGCTCAACTTGCTGACCATTCCTGCACTGGTCTTGGTTTACTATTTCCGCAAACACGAGTTTTCCTGGAAAGGAGTATGCTTGGCACTTCTTGCATCTATCGCTATCTTGGCAATAGTACTCTATGGTATCATACCCGGTTCAGTTCAAATGGCTTGTTGGTTAGAACTGCTCTTTGTCAACATTCTTGGTTGTCCTTTCAACACGGGTGTCGTCATCTATCTTGTTCTCGTCACCGTGGCTCTCGTATGGGCTGTAGTAGAGACATCGCTCGACCGAAGCAAAGTCAGAATGAACATCTCCTTTGTTGCTGCGTTCACACTAATGGGCATCCCTTTCTTTGGAGAGAATGTACTGCTTGGCATCATACTCATAGCACTGCTCACTGTACTATTGTTCTGGAAACGGATTAACATACCTGCACGAGTCCTGAACACGGCTTCTGTCATGCTCACAGTTATCCTCATCGGATATTCTTCCTATGCCATAATTGTCATACGCAGTAGTGCCGACACACCAATGGATCAGAACTCCCCAGATAATGTATTCTCACTCAAATACTACCTCAATCGTGAGCAATACGGCGACAATCCGCTCTTCTACGGGGCTACCTACAATGCACCTGTCGCACTCGAAATCAAAGGCAATATGTGTATTCCCATCGAGAAGAGAGGACACGCACAATATACTCCGGCACCCAAAACATCCGACAACGAAAAAGATAAGTATGTCGTAACGGGCTACAAGTCTTCCTATAAGATGCAGCCCGAATTCAATATGCTGTTTCCTCGTGTCTATTCACCGGATAGCCGACACATACAAGCCTACAAGGATTGGGCGAATATCAAAGGAAAAAAGGTACGCTATGAATACTGCGGACAAATGAAATCCGACTATGTACCCACTTTCTGGGAGAATATGCGCTTCTTCATACGCTATCAGTGCAACTATATGTACTGGCGCTATTTCATGTGGAACTTTGCAGGACGGCAGAACGACCTGCAAGGCTATGGCGAACTGCACAAAGGTAACTGGATATCGGGCATTCCGTTTATCGATAACGCTCGATTAGGCGACCAGGATGCACTGCCTAAGGAACTGCGGGAAAACAAAGGACATAATGTCTATTTCATGCTGCCGTTGCTCTTGGGTATCATAGGCATACTCTACCAGTTGGGCAAAAAAAGAGAAGGCTTCCAAAGTTTCTCCATCACATTTCTCTTGTTCTTCCTGACTGGCTTGGCTATTGTAATATACCTCAACCAAACTCCCTACCAACCTCGTGAAAGGGACTATGCTTATGCAGGGTCATTCTATGCTTTCTGTATATGGATAGGCTTGGCTGTACCTGCTTTGGTCGAGACAATCGCATCGCTGTTCCGAAAGAATGAAAATGGTAAAGAAACACTGCGTATAGCCTTGTCCGTAATCATCACTGTTCTGTGTCTTGGCGTGCCCGTACTTATGGCACAACAAAACTGGGACGACCACGACAGAAGTGGACGCTATTCATGTCGCGACTTCGGTGCAAACTACCTCAAATCATGTGAATACAACGGAATCATCTTCAGCAACGGAGATAACGATACTTTCCCTCTCTGGTACAATCAAGAAGTCGAGGGCGTAAGAACCGACTTGCGAGTATGCAACCTCTCCTATCTGCAGACCGATTGGTATATAGGGCAAATGAAACGACCTTACTACGAGTCTCAGGCGTTGCCTATCAGTTGGACTCCTGTTGATTATTTGCCAGGTAAGAATGAAATAGCCATGGTGGATAATAAAATAGGATCACCTATAACCGTCAATACGGCCTTCCAGTTTATACGCAGCAACGACCCGCGTACCAAACGGGATGGAGAATCCTATATCCCGTCTAATAAACTCTATATTCCGATAAACTACAAAGATGTTGCCGCCTCACCGGCTTTCTCGAAAGATAATGCCTGTGTCTATTCACCAGAAATGTTGGCAGATAGCATCGACCTGTCTCTCGGCAGACGACTGACTCGAAGCCAAATGATGGTATTGGAGATGCTTTCTACCAACCATTGGCAACGACCCATCTATTTTGCTGTAACCGTCGGTAACGACTACTACCAGGGTATGGAGAAGTTCTTCGAACTCACAGGGTTAGCCTATCAGATAACGCCAGTGGCGTCGTCAAACGGACAACCACGGGTCAATACCGAGAAAATGTACGACAATATGATGCACAATTTTCGGTATGGCAACATGAGTCAGAAAGGTATATATATCGACGAGAATCTAATGCGGATGTGTCGTACTCACCGCATGATGTTTGCTCAGTTGACAGACGCTCTCCTGCAGGAGGGGCAAACTGCGAAAGCAAAAGAGGTACTCGACTATGCAGAGCAAGTCTTGCCTGGATACAACATTCCTTATGACTATACCTCGGCTACTATGGCAAACTACTATTATGCCTTAGGAGAAACCGAAACGGCAAACCGAATGATGACGAATGTAGCAGACAACTGTATTGATTATTTGAATTGGGGAAATACACTCAACAAAGATAACCGTCAGTTTGTCTATCCGACTCTTCAATATCATGCCGCTATCTTGGGAAATATCTTGCAAACTTGGCAACAAACAGGACAAAAAGACCTTTTTGCAAACTATTACCCATATTACGAACAGTTTGTAGCACCTTTGCGATAACATTAAGCGAAAAACGGGCTGTCTATGGTTGTTAGACAGCCCGTTTTTTCAAATATCAGGTCAAAACATTGTTCATCGCCCGTAGCATATCTGCATATTATTAGTCATTGGTTAATTCATAAGACCACCCATGCCTGCAATACCAACCAAGCAAAGAAACATACCGGAGATAGTAATTCATTACATCTGGCAGCACTGTTTGTGGGCAGGGTTCTCACAAACAACCACCTATGGCGAACCAGTCAGTATCCTGTCTGTCGGGCAACACAACCTTAACGCAGGTCCTGATTTCTTGAATGCACATATATGCATCGGGCAACGGGAATGGGTCGGTAATATAGAGATTCATATTAATTCTTCCGACTGGTATCGACACAATCACCATACCGACCCTGCCTACGATTCTGTCATCTTGCATATTGTACGCAATGCCGATAAAAAGGTCTACAATTCCAAAGGAAACGAAATAGAACAATGCGTCCTGCAATATCCTACCGATAAAGACTATCTGACCGAACTTATCCAAACGGCACAACAAATGGACTCCGTTGCATCGGTTGTCGAATGTAGTAAACGCTTGCTTTCCGACCCGTTACTGCTTTCTCAAGGATGGCGAAAAGCATTGTTGCACAATCGGCTCGAATGTAAACGACAAGCCATAAACGATTTGCTTACCATCACAAAAGGAAGTTGGGAACACGCATTCTACATCACACTTGCACACAACTTCGGTTTTCATACCAACGGTATTCCATTCGAGTTGTTAGCCATTCAAACGCCATTGTCATGCCTCCAGAAACATCGCAACAGCCTATTTCAATTATCGGCTATCCTTTTGGGGCAGTCAGGATTGTTAACCGAAAAAACAGCCTCTACCGAAGACGATAAAGAACTTCTGCGAGAGTATCATTTCCTGCAAAAGAAGTTCAATCTAACCCCTGTTGATGCTGCGATATGGAAACATGCACGCATGCGCCCGCAATCATTCCCTGAAGTGCGTATTCGCCAGTTTGCACAACTCATCTACCAATCTGAGTTCCTGTTCTCTAACATAATGGATGCAAATACAATCAGCGATTGTGTTAAATTGTTCACTCTGTCTTCCGGTACAAAATTAGGGAAAGCAAGTATCGACATCTTGCTCATCAACACGGTTATCCCCTATAAATATACTTTCGCATTAACCAACAACAATCCGCAGATGGAGCAACAAGTCTATACACTCTTGCAACAAATTCAGCCCGAAGATAACCACATCATCCGACAATGGAAACTACTCGGGCAATCCATTCTGTCTGCTGCCGACACACAATCGCTCATCCATCTGTATCAAAACTATTGCCAACCTCACAACTGTATCAATTGCGAGGTAGGATATCAAATCTTCCAAAATAAAACCATAATTCAATAAAACTCCTCACCGATAGTTGTATTATATCTTTTTTATTTATACCTTTGCAACGAAACGGACACTTAACGGTAAATCTATTATCTAC
>CAVHKB010000064.1:0-11548 GCA_963636305.1 Prevotella sp. P5-108 | reverse complement strand
GTCCTATATAAATCGTATATAAATCCTTTGGAATGGGTAGTGTTTATTGAGGTTAGCGGAGGGGAGTTTTGAGGGAGGGCTATCGGAGGGGCGTTTATATTTGGAGGGAGAAATATCGGAAAGGATTTTATATTTGGAGGGATGGTTAACGGAGGAAGTATTATATTTTAAGGAAAATATAATACGATTGTATGCAGGGGGTTGGCGGGGCGGTAGGGGGTGGCATTGCAAAGAGCAGGTCAACGGATACCGACAAGATACAGATAAGATACCGACAAGATACCAACAAGATACAGACAAGATACCAACAAGATACAGACAAGATACCTCCTATCTGTTTGCAAGAGAGGACTTTACAGGACGGGAGATGGGAGGTTGCAGGGTTACTTTGAGGTGCGGGAAGCGTGGAGGCGGGAGAGAATGTTGATGTTGTAAGCGAGGGAGAGTTTGAACTGATGGAAGGGATAATCGCGCAGGCCATACTGATACATGAAGCCCAATTCAAAATTCTTGTAATAGCCTGTGATGCTTGTCTTTAGGGACATTGGCGCATCGTGGGCATCGGGATGATTCTTGTGTTCATTTTCCCACCCGGTGTACCCTGAGAAGACTTGAGAGAGTGCGAAGTATTTCGTTTTCCATTGCAACATCAGACCGTACATCACGGCATCGTTTTGTCTGCCATTATCGGTTTGCCAACAGAGGAAGCCTACAGAAGATGCGACACGCAGTTCTTGCAGGAAGTCGGATTGTTGCAAAGGGAACACTTCTGCGACGGTCATATCGAAGAAATAGCCAGGGCTATCGTAGTAGCGTGCGAGGCTATACCCTCCCCCACTTGCCGATTTGAGTGCGGCACGGACAGCGACATCGGGTATCCATTGACGGTGACGCAACACTTGTATGTCGGTAGAGATATAGACATCGCCCGCCAAACTGCCCCTCATAGGGACGGTATCTTGAAGACGCTGAATGCGTTGTCGTTCGAGAGTGTTCTGATAGAACTCCATGACCGGCATCCACACGGTGAGGTTTACCCTGTCGGTGAAAAGCGGGATGCGAAGATTGAAGGCAATATCCTCTGTGCGGTCGCCAGCGAAGCCCCAGAAACAATCTCCGCTCAACTCTATTCGCAGAGTGGGAGATACTTCGCCAGAGAGCATATCGGGAATGGGAAACGCATTGGGAGAGAAATAGTAAGGGGAGATAAGGGTTGCCTGTGACAAATCGGCTTTGTCGAGAGGTGTCTGCGCAAACAGATTACGGGCAGAGAGCGCGAGCAGGAGCGTGGTCAGTATGACACAGCATTTTTTCATTCGTTCAGCAGTATAGCAGTATGACACGCCACTACACCAGCGGTCTCGGTACGGAGTCGGGAGTTGCCAAGACTGACGGGCAGGAAACCTTCGGATAATGCTTGTTGTACCTCCTGTTCAGAGAAGTCGCCTTCGGGTCCAATCAAGACCAACACATCGTGTCCGCGTACGATAAGGTCCTTGAGGAGTCGTTTGTCCTCATTGTAACAGTGAGCGATAAATTTATCGATGGGAGAAGGATTGTTGCGGGCATAGCGGTGAATGAAGTCCGCATAGTCGGTGAGAGGGTTCAGAACGGGCAGATAAGGCGTGAGGGATTGTTTTGCTGCCGAAAGAATAATTTTCTCCAGCCGGTCGGTGCGCAACTGTTTCCGCTCGGAGAACCGACAAAGCAATGGTGTTATCTCGTCGATGCCTATTTCGGTGCATTTCTCTATCATCCACTCCAAGCGTTCGATGTTCTTGGTTGGTGCGATGGCAATATGCAGATGGAAAGTGTGGGATTTCTGCTGCTGTTCACGGCTTAGTATCTCAAATTCGCAATGCTTGGGATTGGGGTTGGTTATTCTTGCGTTATAGGTAGTTCCCCGTCCGTTGGTAAGCAGGATGGAATCTCCTTTTGTGTAGCGCAATACACGCACGCAATGCCCTGATTCCTCTTCGGAGAGGCACTGATTGGTTTCTATGTCGGGTGTGTAGAAGAGGTACATGTTCTTGACTTGGAAGGGATTAGGGTTGATGACTATGTGTTAATGAGTCGCTGCGCTCGTGTTGGTGACTTCGTGTTGGCGAGTCGCTGCGCTCGTGTTGAGGACTCTGTGTTGGTGAGTCGCTATGCTCATGTTGTGACTACGTGTTGGTGATTCGCTGCGCTCGTGTTGGGGACTCCGTGTTGGTGGTTCGCTGCGCTCGTGTTGGTGACTTCGTGTTGGCGAGTCGCTGCGCTCGTGTTGAGGACTCTGTGTTGGTGAGTCGCTATGCTCATGTTGTGACTACGTGTTGGTGATTCGCTGCGCTCGTGTTGGGGACTCCGTGTTGGTGGTTCGCTGCGCTCGTGTTGGTGACTTCGTGTTGGCGAGTCGCTGCGCTCGTGTTGAGGACTCCGTGTGGGTGAGTTTGTGTTGAGGACGACAGGAGGTGCTTGGGCGACCCTACGAAGGGCGTTTATAGTTCGCTTTCTTTGAGCCGCTCGGCGTTTTCGGCGACCTGCAGCGCATCGATGACTCCTTGAATGTCGCCATCCATAAAGGCAGCGAGATTGTAAACGGTGTAGCCTATACGATGGTCGGTGATGCGTCCTTGCGGATAGTTATAGGTCCGTATCTTGGCAGAGCGGTCGCCCGTAGAGACCATTGTCTTCCGTCGTGCTGCTATGTCGTCGATATACTTCTGGTGTTCCTTGTCGTAGATTTGTGTACGAAGGCGCGATAACGCTCTTTCCTTGTTCTTGGGTTGGTCGCGTGTTTCGGTACACTCGATGAGTATTTCCTGTACTTCTCCTGTATTGGGGTTTTTCCAATTGTAGCGTAGTCGTACACCCGATTCGACCTTATTGACATTTTGTCCTCCAGCACCACCGGAACGGAAGGTCTCCCATTTGATTTCGCCTTCGTTAATATGCACCTCAAACTCGTCAGCCTCTGGGAGAACTGCGACTGTGGCAGCAGATGTGTGGACCCGTCCTTGCGTTTCGGTAGCAGGAACACGCTGCACACGATGGACGCCTGATTCGTATTTGAGCGTGCCATATACATTCTGCCCTGTGACATTGAAGATTATTTCTTTGTAGCCGCCGACTGCTCCTTCGGAGTAAGACGATACGGAGTATTTGAATCCGTGCATCTCAAAGTATTTGGTGTACATACGGAACAAATCCCCCGCAAAGAGTGCCGCTTCGTCGCCGCCCGTTCCTCCACGAATTTCCATAACGACATTCTTGCCGTCTTCAGGGTCTTGTGGCAGAAGCATGAGTTTCACTTCTTCCTCCAACGCCGGAATCTGCGGTTCGAGTTCGTCGATCTCTGTTCGTGCCATTTCGCGCAGTTCAGGGTCTGTTTCATTATGGAAGATGTTCTTTGCTTCCTCGAGTTCGGTTCGTGCCTTCTTGTATTTAGCGGTAGAGGACAATACCTTCTCCAAATCGTGATACTCTCTGTTGAGCCGGACATAACGGGTCTGGTCGGCTATAACAGCAGGGTCTGTTATCAAAAGGCTTACCTCGTGAAACTTGGCTTCCAAGCCATCTATTTTGTCTAAGATGTCCATGTGTTTACTTATTCATTGAACGCCACGCAGAAGCGGCTTGAAGTGTATTTTGCAGCAGGCTGACAATGGTCATCGGTCCGACTCCACCGGGAACGGGTGTGATGTAGGCGCAATGAGGTGCGACACGGGAAAAATCGACATCTCCGACCAATCGGTAGCCTTTAGGTGATGTGTTGTCTTCTATACGGTTGATGCCTACATCGACTACTGTAACTCCGTCGCGGACCATATCTTCCGTCAACAGATTGGGGCAGCCCGTTGCCACAATGATGATGTCAGCCATAAGGCACAAGTCTTTCAGGTTGCGTGTGTGCGAGTGGCAGAGCGTTACAGTGGCATTGCCTCTATCGTGCTTCTGCATAAGCAGTTGTGCCATAGGTTTTCCGACGATGTTAGAGCGTCCTATAACCACCACATGTTTGCCGTCGGTTGGTATATTGTATCGTGCAAGCAGTTCCCTGATTCCTCGAGGCGTTGCGGAAACGATGGATGGTAGTCCTTGCGATGTCCGTCCTACATTTTCAGGTGTCAGTCCATCGACATCTTTGCGATAGTCGATAGCGGACGTTATGTGCAACTCGTTGATATGGTTGGGCAGTGGCAGTTGCACCAAGAATCCATCGATAGCAGGGTCTTGGTTGAGGCGATTGATTTCCTGCAGCAGTTCCGTTTCGGAGATAGTATCGTTGAATGCGATTCGCTCGGCGATGATACCTACCTCTTCGCAGGCTTTAATTTTATTCCGGACATAGGTTTCGCTTGCAGGATTATGCCCGACAATAACAATGCCTAAATGCGGTGCGCGCATTCCATGAGCGAGCATCGTATTTACTTCTTCACGCAGTTCTTTGCGTATTTGTTCCGCTATGTATTTCCCGTTGAGTAATATCATTTATTTTCTGCGCATCTGTTGTACCTTCTTCATCATTTTACCCGTCTGCTCAAACTGTTTCAAGAAACGGTTTACCTCCACGATGCTTGTTCCGGAGCCTTTAGCAATACGATTTTTCCGAGAGCCGTTCAACAGAGAGGGGTTGGCGCGTTCGGCAGGGGTCATGGAACCAATGATTGCCTCAACCGGTTTGAATGCATCATCGGAGACTTCTACACCTTTCAGCGCCTTGTCCATACCGGGAATCATACCCATAAGGTCTTTCATTGACCCCATCTTCTTTATTTGGTTGAGTTGCGCAAGAAAGTCGTTGAAATCGAATTGGTTTTTAGCAATACGCTTGCTGATGCGGCGAGCCTCCTCTTCATTGAACTGTTCTTGCGCTCGTTCCACCAAACTAACGACATCGCCCATACCAAGAATACGGTCTGCCATACGCTCCGGGTGGAATACATCGATTGCATCCATCTTCTCGCCAGTACCTATGAATTTGATAGGTTTGTTGACGACGGAACGAATAGACAGTGCCGCACCACCACGCGCGTCACCATCGAGTTTGGTCAGTACAACTCCGTCGAAATCAATACGGTCGTTAAATTCTTTGGCGGTGTTTACTGCGTCTTGCCCCGTCATGGCGTCGACCACAAATAGCGTTTCCGAAGGTTGAATAGCGTTTTTTATTGCGGCTATCTCCTGCATCATTTGCTCGTCTATTGCAAGTCGCCCTGCCGTATCGACGATGACTACATCGTAGGCATATTTTCGTGCTTCCTGGATAGCATTCTGTGCCTTTTTTACAGGGTTGTTTTCAGTTTCCTCCGTATAGACTTTGGCATTGATTTGTTCTCCCAAGATGCGCAGTTGTTCGATGGCTGCAGGTCGATAGACATCGCAAGCGACGAGCATGACCCGTTTGCCTTTTTTTGTTTGGAGATAGTTGGCTAATTTAGAGGCGAAAGTAGTTTTACCGGAGCCTTGCAGACCAGACATCAGAATGATAGCGGGTGAACCTTTGAGGTTGATGTCAGCCGCTTCGCTCCCCATAAGTTCAGAGAGTTCATCGTGGGTTATCTTAACCATAAGTTGTCCAGGTCGGACGGCTGTGATTACATTCTGTCCCAGTGCTTTTTCTTTGACCTTATCTGTAAACTGCTTTGCTGTCTTGTAGTTTACATCTGCTTCGAGCAGTGCTTTACGGATGTCCTTTACTGTTTCGGCTACATTGATTTCGGTGATACGCCCTTCACCTTTCAGTATTTTGAAAGAGCGCTCTAATCGTTCGGATAGATTATCAAACATAGGGTATAGTTATGCTATTTTGGTTCGTTATTCATAGTTGTACGGCACTTATATTGGAGCCACACAATTAAAATGCAAAGGTATGGAATTTTGGTGATACTTGCAAGTGTGCAGGTAAGACATTCGGACGATTGACGATTTTAGGATTATGAAGAGAGGGTTATGATAGTGTATTGTTTCGATAGTAGTTGTGTATTTTCATGCTTGTCCGTGCTATTCTAAGGCATAGTTTTTGTTTGGTCTGCGGCAGATTTATTAACCAAATAGGAATAGTTGTTCTATGACTGAAAAAGAAAAGATGTTGGCAGGCTTGGAGTATGATGCCAATAACACCGAACTGTTGGCGGAGGTGTTCCGTTGCAAGGAAATGTGTCAGCGATATAACAATCTGCCAGCCAACGATGTTACATCGCAGCGTGCAATGTTATATGAGATGTTAGGTAGTTGCAAGGAAGACACTTACATCAATCCACCATTCTATTGTGATTATGGCAAACAGATACATGTAGGCAAGGGCTTTTTTGCGAATTTCCATTGGACAGTGCTTGACGAAGCACCAGTTGTGATTGGTGACAATGCGTTTATAGGTCCGAATGTCTCATTTTATACTGCTTGTCACAGTACCAATCCCGTAGAACGCAACACGCGTCGAGAATGGGCGAAGCCTATTACTATCGGCGACAATTGTTGGATTGGGGGTTCTGTTACGGTCTTGCCAGGTGTACGGATCGGTAATAATTGTACGATAGGTGCAGGGTCGGTGGTTGTTCATGACATACCAGACAACAGTATTGCAGTAGGTAATCCGTGCGAAGTGATAAAGACCTTATAATTTTTCAACAAGACAACTCTCTCTAAATAAGTAGAAGAGCAGAATACAGTGAGGTGATATTAACAATATGTTGCCTGCTTTTCTCTTGTGTGTTTGTAAGAAAAGTTCTACCTTTGCATATAGAAGTTTGCAGCAGGTGCGAACTCTTTTTTCTATTTTACATTGTATAGTAAGTTATGGCAGCAAGTACAGACGGTAGTCGTATGACTCGTAAAAAACAGAACAAACAACCCATTATTGTAGTAGGAGAAAATGTATCGGGTAAGTTGCCCCCTCAATCGGTAGAGTTGGAAAGAGCGGTGCTGGGTGCATTGATGCTTGAGAAAGAAGCATACGGAGTTGTTGCGGATATGCTTGCTCCTGAGAGTTTTTATGAGCCGGCCCATAACAAGATATACCATGCGATACAGAATCTCTCTATTCGTGAATGTCCGATTGATATGCTGTCGGTGATAGAGCAGTTGAAACGAGATGGTAATTTGGAGGATGTAGGTGGTGTGATGTATATTTCGGAGTTGACGAATAAAGTAGCGACCACTGCTCACTTGAAGTATCACGCACAGATTATCATGCAGAAAGCCATTGCGCGTGATTTGATTGCTTTGTCTTCGCGTATTATAGAGAATGCGTACGATGAAAGTGAAGATGTCGAGGACCTGATGCAGGAGGCAGAAGGAGGTATCTTTGAGATTAGCCAGCACTCTATGAAAAGAGATGTTGTTCAGATAGACCCTGTTATTAAAGAGGCCTTTGAGCGAATGAAGAAGGCAAGTCAGAACAAGAACAACATGTCGGGTATTCCAAGTGGATTCCACGCATTAGACAAGGTGACCTCAGGTTGGCAGAAGTCGGATCTGATAATCATCGCAGCCCGTCCTGCTATGGGTAAAACTGCGTTTGTGCTGAGTATGGCGAAGAACATGGCTGTGCAGTATAAAGTTCCTGTGGCGTTGTTTTCTTTGGAGATGTCGAATGTACAGTTGGTGAACCGTTTGATTATGAATGTATGTGAGATTGAGGGTGACAAGATTAAGAACGGTAAGTTATCGCCGAAAGAATGGGATCAGTTGGAGACTCGCATTACGGAACTTATGGGTGCGCCGATTTATGTGGACGACACACCTTCGTTGTCGATATTTGAATTGCGCAGCAAGGCTCGCAAGTTGGTGCGTGAACACAAGGTGCAATGTATTATTATCGACTATTTGCAGTTGATGAATGCATCGGGTATGAGTTTCGGTAGCAGGGAGCAGGAGATAAGTACTATTTCCCGCAGTTTGAAGGGTCTTGCCAAGGAGTTGGATATACCTATTATTGCGTTATCGCAGTTGAACCGTAATGTAGAGGGGCGAGTTGGTATTGACGGTAAACGCCCGCAGTTGAGTGATTTGCGTGAGTCGGGTGCGATAGAGCAGGATGCTGATATGGTCTGTTTTATTCACCGTCCGGAATATTACTTCAAGAAAGGTCAGGAGAATTACGATGAAAAGATGGTCGGAATGGCAGAGATTATCGTAGCAAAGCACCGTAATGGTGAGACGAAGGCCATTGTATTGCGTTTCGACCAGAACAGGGCTCGTTTTCTTAATGCCAACGAGGGAATGGCGTATATGGATGATCCGAATGACAGTGCTTCCTTGTCGCAGGACGGAGCGGGTATGCAACAAAATTACCGCTCGATACAGAGTAGGTTGAATGACAGTGTTTCCTCGTCAGCAGGAGATATGTTGGATGATGACTCGGATGTACTATAGCAGGTGTAAATTATGACGGTGGAACAGCGTTAGATTGACGAAAGACAGATGTGGCAAATAATAAATTTGCAGCAGTCAAGAAAAAGATATATTTTTGCGGACAAGTTTTAAGACTTGGTAGAAGTACTAATGGCAAAGAGACAAGCAAACAAGGAAGAAAAGTTGTGGGAGTTAAATCCCGTGTGGCATGCACTAACAGATGAAGAAAAAGCATACGTTGATGATAACAGCCATATTTACACTTTTCGCAAGAACGAGATTATCCATCACGAAGGAGATACGCCGACCCATATGATGATGTTGGTGAGTGGTAAGGTTCGTGTATTCAAAGAGGGCGTAGGTAACAGGAATCAGATTATACGAATGCTTAAGCCTTATGACTTTTTCGGTTACAGGGCGATGATAGCAGATGAGTGTTACAATACAAGTGTGAGCGCGTGTGAGGTGTCGGATGTATATTTGGTGAAGAAAGAAGCCTTTATGAAGGTTATCAAAGAGAATAGCCAGTTCTGCTACTTGTTTATGATAGAGATGGCAAAAGATTTGGGTACGAGTGATACGCGGTCGGTGAATATAGCGCAGAAACATATACGAGGTCGTTTGGCAGAAGCGTTGCTGTATTTGAAAAAGAACTATGGTTTTGACGAGGACGGAGCAACGATAAGTATGTATTTGTCGCGTGACGATTTAGCGAATCTCTCGAATATGACGACCAGCAATGCCATTCGTACGCTGACTGCATTTGCCAATGAAGGTGTAATCAGTATGGATGGCAGGAAGATAAAAGTACTGAATTTAGACGAACTTATCCACATCAGCCGTTTAGGATAGTCTGTATGGACAACAAAGACCCAAAGAGCGACCGTTCGCAAGAGATTGATCGGAATGATGAGATATGTATAGAGGGGCTATTAAGTACACGGCAACTCTATCATGCTCTTGTATTGATACGCAAATTGATTGCCAAGTATCCGCAAGATGGTCGCTCGGACCGATACCACAGCATTGAGAACAATTATCGTTTCCTTATGGATTATTTCCTTTCCGGAGGGAATGACCCACAAAGAGAGTCTATAATAGACCAGTTGGTTGTGGAAGCGTATAAGTTGTTTGATGAGATTGAGTATGACAAAAACAGGAACAATCCGTTGCGCCAACAACTTTTGCAACATCTGCAAGAACAGCACACGGGTTATTTCAGTTGCGGCAGAGATACTTTTTACCATTTTCTGCTTATGCAGGATGTGAGTGCGCTCACAGCCGAATGGGACAATCTTGTTGAGCGGGAGGACTATGAGTCGTTGCAGATGGCCGTATCTGCCCTTACACTGAATATACTGAGTGATTTTTCGGAGTCTCTATTTCTGTTTCTGCTTGAAAAGGCAGACTTTGCCAATGAAGATATAGCAAACAGGGTTTTAGTGGGTTGCGTGCTGCTGATTCACCGTTATGACGGTCGTATTGCATTTTTTCCTGCGATTTCGTCGCGTTGGCAACTTATAGCGGCTGATGCGCATAAGAAAGAAGTTGTGTTGCAGATATGTATGCACCTGTTGAGTACCACCTTGACCCATCAAGTGGACCAGGTTATGAACAGTCTGCAAAAAGATATTACCTCGCAACAGAAAAACATCAAGAAAGACGGGAAGACCTATCTTATTAATTTGAGTGATTTAGAGGAGGGCAATCCTGCGTGGAGCAAGGAACTGAATGAGATGGTAAGCAAGCACTCGGAAACGATTATGCATTTGCATAAGATAGGTGCCGATATTAATTATGGCAGCACACAGATGTTTTTGAAACATCCGTTTTTCCAGACAGAAATAACGAACTGGTTTATTCCTTTCAGTACAGATAATCCGAATTTGGGAATAGATTTTGAGTCAGCAAAAGGCAAGTTGCTTCAGAAATTGGTATATATCAATGCGGACGCATGTCCGATAGACCAATATGCGACCTGTTTGATGATAGGCAGCAGCATTAACAGTCTGTTGGAGAATATATTACCGGAGGAGATAGCCGAGATGTCGGAGGCTGATATTGCTATGCTTAGTAAGCACGCCGATGCTGCGAATGGCATCGTACAATATATCCGTAACCTATTTCGCTTCTTCAATAACAATCCGTGGGAGTATCGTAACGAGATGTTAAGTATTGCCAATGTATGCCGTATGAAAACTCTGTATTCGTGTATGGAGGGTTCGTTGGAAAGCATAGGTGATTACTGTTTGGAACTGAAACTCTATTCAGAAGCAGAGGAGATTTTTCTGCACCCCACCCTATCTCCATCGATTCATTTGTGGCAGAAAGCCGGTTATGCGCTGCAGAAACAAGAAGAATACGAGGAAGCACGCAAGATGTTTGAAAAAGTGTTGAGTCTTCAGGACGATGACGAATGGACATTGCATCATATAGCCACTTGCTGTATGAAGGAGAAGATGCATGAAAAAGCCTTGTCGTATTATGAGAGGCTCTGCGCACTAAAGCCAGACAAGCCAAAGTATATTTTCCTGCAAGCGCAATGCCTGACAACATTGAAGAGATATGAAGAGGCGTTGCAACTGTTCTTTAAGTTGGATATAGTTGCTCCCGAAGAAACGAACCACAAGCGAGGTTTGGGTTGGTGTGCGCTGATGTTGGGGAAAGTAGATATATCTCTGCGTTATTTGGAGGATGTAGCCCTATCGAAAGAAGCGACCAAGCGCGACTATATGAATTACGCGCATAGTCTGTTGGCGAACAACCGAAGAGCGGAAGCCGTGAAGTACTACAGGAAAAGTCAGATATTCAATTTTCTGCAACCGGAGGGAACAGATTTGTATTTTGATTTTGACAACGATACAGATGTTCTTGTCAAGAAAGGACTGATTACGAGAGAAGAACTCTCGCTTATTTCCGACTGCTTGTACGAAGAGTTGGAGAAGTAATTCCGCTATATTATCACTTGTTTTGCTGTGATGGTGTTGCCCGAGAATGCATGCATTGTCGGGTTTGCTGTGTTGAACTGTTCTGCATTTTACGATTTTACTAAAATTTGTTTTGATAGCCGTATTGTTTGCTAACAATGCGAGCAAAATTATTTTTTTGAAAATTTGAGTTTTTTTCTACGGTCATCGTATATTCGTCCTATATTCGTCCTATATTCGTCCTATATAAATCGTATATAAATTGTTTGTGATATATAGTAAAC
>CAVHKB010000063.1:0-11650 GCA_963636305.1 Prevotella sp. P5-108 | reverse complement strand
CGATGAATTTTCTTTGCTTCGTTTCTTTTGTTCATGCAAAAGAAATGAAGAACATTCTTCAATCCAACAACGAATGGTCATCGTGCTTATACCATACCGCGCATGTTAATTGTTAATTATTAATTGTTAATTGTATAATGGCTGTAGAGCCATAGCGTGCTATGGCTCTCTTTGTATCCCTGCATGTTAATTGTTAATTGTTAATTATTAATTGATTATCCCCTCCAACACTCCACACCCCACGAACCCGCGCACAAACCTGTAACCTCCTGACACGAAAATCTGCCATTGCTTCCTCAAACCAATTCTGGCGCACTTTTTGCTGTTGATACCCCGAAATTAAACCAAACGATTTATGCAATCTAAAACAATCCCCGTCCTGTTACTCACGGGTTATCTGGGTAGCGGTAAAACAACTCTCCTCAATCGTATCCTAACCAACAAAAAAGGTATCCGCTTTGCTGTCATTGTTAACGATATCGGTGAGGTGAACATCGATGCCGACCTCATTCAAAAAGGAGGCGTCGTAACGGCTCAAGACGATAATCTTGTCGCCTTGCAGAACGGTTGTATATGTTGCACACTCAAAATGAATCTTGTTGAGCAACTGCACGATTTGTGCGCTCAACAAGCCTACGACTACATCGTCATCGAGGCTTCGGGTATATGCGAACCCGCACCTATCGCACAAACACTCTGTTCCTACCCGCAAATAGTCGCCAAATCCGATGCACCCGTACCCGTCCTCGACAGCATCGTCACAGTAGTCGATGCCCTCAGAATGAAAGACGAGTTCGCTTCAGGCAACGACTTGCAAAAAGACAATATAGGAGAAGACGACCTCGCCTCTCTCGTCATTCAACAAATCGAATTCTGCAATCTGATACTCCTCAACAAAGCCTCCGAAGTAACAGCCGACGAACTGCGCCATATTCACGCCGTCATTCGCGCCATCCAACCCAAAGCCGAGATTATTCCATGTGACTATTGCGATGTGTCCTTCGATAAACTGCTCAATACACACCTCTTTTCTTTCGACGAAGTGGCTGGCTCTGCTGCTTGGATCGCAGGCGTAGAAGGAGATATCGACGATGACGACGACCACGATGATGAACACGACCACGAACATCATCACCACGACCATGAACATTTCCATAATGAAGAAGAAGGCGAAGCACTCGAATACGGCATCTCTACTTTCGTTTACTATCGACGCAAACCGCTTGATTTGAACCGCTTCGATGAGTTCGTGGCACGACATTGGCCCAAAAGTGTCATACGCTGCAAAGGAATGTGCTATTTCGACTCCGAATACGATATGTGCTATGTCTTCGAGCAATCAGGCAAACAGTTCAACCTCAGACAAGCGGGGGCATTCTATGCCACAATGCCTGAAGACGAATTACGGCAAACTCTCGCACACGACCCAGTGTTACGCCGTGATTGGGACGAACAATATGGCGACCGTATGCAGAAACTGGTCTTTATCGGACAAAACATGGACAAAGAAGCCATCTGCAGTCTATTAGACGACTGCCTGGTATAGCCCTACTGCACATAAACACGCTTCACTCGTTGTGACACCGAGGTCAGCACCTCGTAGGTGATAGTCGACAACTTCTGCGCTAACTCCTCTATCGGTAAATCGTCGCCAAATACAACGGCGGCATCTCCTGCATGGGCGTCCGTTCCTGTCACATCAATCATTGCTATGTCCATACATACATTGCCCAACACAGGACAACGCTTGCCACGTACCAGTACCTCCCCGCCATAATTGCCGAAACGACGGTCAAAACCGTCTGCATAACCGATAGGGATAACGGCAACCTGCCTGTCTTCCGACAGAAAGGTATGTCTTCCGTAACCGATACTTTCACCCGCCCGTACAACCTTAACCGACAAAATAGTCGTGCGCAAGGTACACACATTGCGCAAATGCTTCCCAGGTATGGCACTGAAACCGTACATACCTATCCCCAAACGGCAACCGTCCATCTGATAAGATGTGAAACGCTCTATTCCGGCGGAGTTGAGTATATGCTTCAAAATTCTATGGTCGGGCGTATCTAAACGCTGCTTCAAATAATCGGCACAACAATTAAAACGCTTAATCTGTTCATGCGTAAACGAATCAAATTGCTCCTCGTCAGCACCAGCCAAGTGCGAAAATACCGAATACACCGACACTACCGACTGCCCTGCAAGCATATCCGCCAATTCTTCCATATTATCCCATTCAAAACCCAATCGGTGCATACCCGAATCTATTTTGATGTGAATAGGATAATGCTCCACTCCTTCTGCCGACGCTATCTCTATAAACTGACGGAGTGATTCAAACGAATAGATATTAGGCTGCAAATTATTTTCGATAATCTTCTTAAGTGCAGTCCATTCAGGATCCATGATAATAATAGGAAGAGTAATGCCTGCACGGCGCAACTCTACTGCTTCGTCACATACCGCTACCGCCAATACATCTGCCAACTGCTCTCTCTGTAAGCACTTCGATACCTCCACATAACCTGTACCGTAGGCAAAGGCTTTAACCATACATATCAAACGGGTATCAGGCTTCAGAAGTGCGCGGAAATAATGAACATTCGACGCCAAAGCCGTAAGATTTATTTCCATCACCGTCTCATGAGTCTTCTGCATCAACATTTCGTTGATGCGTTCTTCCGTATATCCTAAATAACGCAACACCGCTGCACAAGTACGCACATTCTGATGCGAGGACTCTTCTATCACAATCTCCGAACGGCGGAACAAGCGCATTTTTTCGGCTCTCTTTTCATCCAACGAGGTAAAGTTCTCGCCGTGTTCTTCTCCAATATAGGTAACAACCCCTATCGTCGGACGGATAATACGCTCCAAACGGTCCATCTCTCCTCGTTTCGATATGCCTGCTTCAAAGATACCCAATTCTGTCTTCTCACTCATTTGCCAAACCGACAAAGGAACACCTATCTGTGAATTGAACGACTTAGGAGAACGGGTAATCCTGTAATCGTCCTTCAGCAATTGATAAAGCCACTCTTTCACTACCGTCTTTCCGTTACTGCCCGTTATACCTATCACAGGGCAATCATAAAGACTCCGCTTATAAGCGGCTAAGTCTTGCAATGCGTTCAACGAATCTTCAACAAACAGAAAAGTAGCCTCCGTCAATCGTTCCGCCAATTGTCGGTTAGGCAAGGTCCTGTTCAATACAAACGCTCTCACTCCTTTGCAGTAAAGGTCTTGTATATAGTGCGCTCCGTCGTTCTTTGCTGTCTGCAACGCAAAGAATAGCGTTTGCAATGGTTCTGTATGCAATTCCCGTGAATCCGTAAGCAGATACTCAATATCAATATCTGCAACAATGCAACTTTCTTTGGCTAATAGTCCTACTATCGTGGATAGTTTCATATTTCGTGTTTTATAGTTCCTTTATTCTTCATTCTTACAGACGGCATCCGTCCTCCTTCAATCCTGCATCAACAGTCTTATTTCATATCTCTATCGCTTGCAGCATGCCTATACTCACATAGCACAAATACCCTTCAACAGTGTAACCCATTTGCTGCAACAGCCGCATATAACTGCGTACTTGCTGCTCATATTTAGGTAGTTGGATGTTACCAAACTTATAGTCAATCACAATGGCGTGCTTGTCAAAAAACACCAATCGGTCTGGGCGGCGTATTCCTCCGTCGGGCAACAATACCTCCTGCTCGCATAGTATATGCGCATCTGCTGCAAACCAGTTCGTCCCTGAAACCAATTCCCAAAAACGCGAGAACTCATCATAAAGTTGTTGTCGTTGATGCTCCACAATAACACCTTGCTCCAACAGTTCTTCAATAGCACTTGTTTCATCGCCGCGACATTTTACCTTCTGCAATAGTTGGTGCATAATAAGTCCTAAGTCAAGTTGTCGTTCAAGGTTAGCCGTATGTTCCGAAGAGAACATACTGTAACGGTGAAGACGAAGGTGCAATCTCTCAAATACGGGTCTGGTAGGTTTCGACGAAGAATGGTGTACCTCCTGTACACGCTCTTCCTGCGATGCAATCACCTTGTTCTCTCTATGTGTCTTCTCTCCTTGCTCGAACAGAGTACCTCCTTGCAACCTGCTTTCAAGCACACGGTACAATAAGTCACCCATAGTTCTTCCCATCTTTGCTTTTTGGCTCAAGGAATCACACGAGGGGGCTATTACATACAACTCCCTCTTGGCACGCGTAAATGCAACATACACAAGGTTCAGATTGTCAATATAAAGACTTTGCAACTCTTTCCAATAAGCATCTGAAAATAGAGAGTACGACAATTTATTGCCAAAAGGAACAGGTAATACAGGCAACATTACTGCATTGTTATATGCAGACGAAGGAAAACCTTGCGGCATCTTCACCCATAACAGGTTCTCTATATTTCCCTTCTTTTCTGCTATCTCCCAATCTAAATAAGGGATGATAACATAATCAAACTCTAATCCTTTCGACTTGTGTATAGTAAGTATCTGTATAGCCTGATTGTCCGATGAAGATGGCACGGTCAGTTGGTCTTGCTTCCTCGCCCACCAGTCTAAAAATGAATATAGGTCGGCCTGATGAGACTGGATATAAGTAAATACCACATTGTTAAATGCCGCAACATAGGCATCCTCCTTCGATATGGCAAACAAGTCTTCAAGAGCCTGCACCATCTGATATAGCGCAAATGTGGCAAGGGTATGAAACTCTTCTCGGAAAGGTACCCCGTCTTCACAAGTAAGCACTTGCTCCATCGTCTGTCGGTCGTTCTGACCGTATTTCTGACGGTAATAAGCCGTACAGAACAATAATTCATAAGTCTTTTCATTCGGCTGCGACAAGTATTGCATCGCCGCAATAAGCAGTTGCACACAAGCAGAGGACGACAATAGTAACCCCTCCTGAGAAATAACGGGAATACCATTATCCTGCAAGTACGACGCCAACTCCACCGCATCTTTGGTCTTGCGTACTAATAGGGCAATCTCACTAAGCATAGCCCCTCTTTCTCGCAAATCGCTGATAATATGAATAACTTCTCTATTCGGCAGCGTATGAACCGTAGGACTGTCTTCATCCGTAAGGTTATCACATATATCACTCGCAAAGAACTGTACTTGTACATATCCCTGTTCCGTATCTTTCTTCGGCGTCTGTTCTACATCAGCATAAACCGACAAGATGCGGTCATACAGAGACGACTCAGGTTGGTTGTAGCGTTCATTAAAATGATTGTTTGCTTCAACTGCGAGACCTTTCAATAAAGAGTTGTTACACTCCACCACCCGATAATCACTACGCCAATTGTCCGTAAGCGTCCGTACTACAGAGTTCGGCAATACCTCTTTCACTCCCGACTGCAACAACTCATAATTGGAATTGCGCCAACGATATATACTCTGTTTAACATCTCCCACAATAAGATTGGCATTATCAGTTGCCAGCGACTCTCGAAGAAGGGGCAGGAAATTATTCCACTGCATACTGCTCGTATCCTGAAACTCATCCATCAAGAAATGATGTAGCCTTATCCCAACTTTCTCATACACAAAGGGAACATCGTTCTCCCTACCGACAACCTCACTCAATAAAGTGTTTGCCTGTGTAATAGGCAGACGATTAAGCCGTTGATTGTCTATATCAATATAATAACGAATATCATCAAGCAATGCAAGAAAGGAAAACTTCTGCAACACCAATTTAGCAGTAACAAAACGCTGCAATACTTCGCCCGTAATATGTTCAAGCAGTTCCCGAAGAAGAGGCATCATTCCCTGCACAAACGGCAATAGATGCGTATCACCTTTGCGTATGGCTTTTGCATGATTGCCCGATGTAATTTCTATAAGGGTCGCATAGCCGGTCTTCCCCACTTTCTTGTACATATCATCTGCGGTGTAATGAAAAGGCGCGAACAGTGTTTCCCCTCTCGAAAAATCCTCCTCGTGCAGACTGTTGTCTTGCATATAGGCATTAAATCGCCGCTCTAAACTTCTCAATCCGTTCTCATAGTCTTTTATAATGGCATACAGCGCATCCCGATAGTTCAGCAATTGCTCTCTGTCATGCAAGAACTCCGACAATTGTTGCTTGTTGAGTTGGAATGCCTCCGTATGCAATTCTTTGCTGATAGCATAGAGTTGTTCTGTCGGATTCCAGGTCGTAGTCCCAGCCTCTGTCTTGTCTTCTATAATCTGCAGTATGGCACGATATGTAGGGTCTTTCTCGTCTTTAGGGACATTGAATAACAATTCATCAACGGCTGCCTGTTCTATCTGATCAGTATCAAGTTCCAGATTATATGCACCGGGAAGATTCAACTCGTGGGCAAAAGAACGGATAATCTGTTGAAAGAAGGCGTCTATATTGTTCACCATGCAAGCCGAGTAGTCCTGCAGTATATCGTAGAGAATCGATTGCGCGCTCGACTGCAGTTCGCTGTCCGATAAGTCATACTCGCTCTTCAAGTCCTCGGCATAAGCACTCTTCTTCCCATTGGCTAACAGATACAACTCTTGAATAATGCGTTGCTTCATCTCTGCCGTCGCCTTGATGGTGAATGTAACCGCAAGGATATGCCTATGCACATTCTTTCCCCCTCTCTTCCTGAGAGCAAACAACAACCCAATATAGGTCTTGGCCAATAAGAATGTCTTGCCTGCGCCGGCAGATGCCTTGGCTATCGTCAACATACCACTCAGAAATTTATGCGTTTCACTTTATATCCCCATTCCGTAAGTAGTTGCGTCACTCGTTTGCGTACATCGCCTTGCAATAGTATCTCACCCCCTCGCACCGACCCTCCTACTGCCAACTGTCGGCGTAGCCGTTGCCCTAATTCTTCTATCTGCTCATCTGTACCCGTGTGTTCTGTAACGAGCGTTGCCGTTTTACCCTTGCGCTTGTCTAACTCTACCCGAAGACGGGGCATTGGTCCTTCTGCAGAAGAGGTTTCTTCCTTCTCCTGCTCTTCTGCCTTGGGCATATCTGGCAACAGACTTGCTAATTGTTCTTGCCAATCCATAAAGTGGTTTTCTGTTCCTGACCTGCAGTATTCAATCTCTCAATGCACTCCCCCGCATCTACTGTCCTCTGTCATGGGTTAATGGTTAATAAGTTGTGTGGCTATCGTATAAATAAGAATACCTGCAGTCACACTCACATTAAGCGAATGTTTCGTACCATATTGCGGTATCTCTATACATCGGTCTGCCTTGTCCACCACTGCCTGTTGAACTCCGAACACCTCGTGTCCCAACACGATGGCATACTTCTCGCCTTGCGTAGGGTGAAAGTCTTGCAGAAGAGTACTGCCATGCACCTGCTCCACAACAACTATCTGATACCCCTCTGCTCGCAAGCGTTCCACTGCCTCCACTGTTTCTTTGCAGTAGGTCCAACCGACGGTCAGTTCCGCACCAAGTGCCGTCTTGTGTATCTCCGTATTAGGAGGCGTACACGCTATACCGCACAACACAATCCCTTCCAAACGGAATGCGTCTGCCGTACGGAACACTGCACCTATGTTATGTTGACTACGGACATTGTCCAACACCACCACAAGAGGTATCTTCTCTGCTCGGGCATATTGCTCCGCAGAGAGCCTGTTCATCTCTGTCGTCGTCAGTTTCTTCATGGCTCTGCTACTGTTTCACTGACTTGCCAGTCCTCTGCATACAGTTCATACTCACGGGCATGAATACTGTCACCCTGCAAAAACGATTGTTCTGCCTTCTTCAGATACAGATTGGCAATATGTTCCTGTAACTGGGGCTTCAGCAACAACAGGTCTTCCTGCTGCGGCGCCAATGTCAACGACAGTTGTAGCAAGTCCCATGCAAACAGTGCATCGTTTATTTTCTCCGAACCGGCATAAAGCCGCAACCTCGCATTGCATTTCGTCAGAAGAACATCCCTGTTCGACTCCCGTTCCCCATCGCTGATAAGATACTTGTCCAACAACAAGGTATAATATCCCTTTGCCGCATCTGCATCGTGCGATAGCAATGCAGCATCGGCTTTTACCATCAGCAGTTCCACTACCTTCGTCCGTGCCGCATCATAGTGTCCCGTGTAGTAACTGATCTCTGGCTGCCACACCCAACGGTCCTTCGTATCTCGCAAAGGCAAGGGTATATCCATAAAATGACTGTTTATCTCGTCCAATAGCCTGTATATCTCACATCGCTCCATCGCCTGTTCAAGGTCGTCCTCGTCCTGTAGAACCGACAATTGCTTCCGGACACTCTCCTGCATGTCGTCCCAATGATGGTAAATAAAATCAGTGGCTATGCGGTTCGTCGGTTGCAAGGTCAGAATATAGGTCGCCGTATCCATCGACTCCAAGTAACTGTCCGCCCGCCAAAGACGCTCCATAGAAACAAGTAAACGCGTTATCCTCGGTCTGTTCTCCTTCCCCTGAACACAGAGCGGAAATAGCAGAACAGACAATAACAATGTCAAAAAAAATCGCTTCATACTATATGTCAATTTCTTGTCGGTGACAAACCGCCTGCCGTGCCTATACCGTCAGGTAGTCTTGCGGATGGCTGAAACAACGCTCCGCCTCACCAAAGATTATATCTCTCACTTCCTGCATATCCAAACACCTGCCGCACTCCTCCTGCATCGAAGTCACCGACTTGTCCCTGAAACCGCAAGGGTGGATATGGGAGAAATACGATAAATCCGTATTCACATTCAATGCAAAGCCGTGCATCGTAACATAACGCGACGCACGCACGCCTATCGCACATATCTTCCTCGCCCGTGTACTGTGCGGTGCAATCCATACGCCCGTAGCACCCTGCAAACGCTCGCCTTCTATCCCGTAATGTGCCAATACCCTGATAATCACCTCCTCCAATAGAAAAATGTAGTTCTTCAATCCCAAATGAAACTGTTCCAAGTCGATAATAGGGTAACCTGTCCATTGACCCGGTCCGTGAAATGTTATATCACCGCCTCGGTCCACCCTCAATAGCATCGCCCCCAACTCCGACAACTCCTCCTCCGAAAGCAGCATATTCGATGCATCCCCGTGCCTGCCTATGGTGTACACGGGTCCATGCTCGCACAATATAAAATCGTTTTCAGGCAATCTGCCCTCCGACTTCTGCTGCAACTTCTCGGCAAACAACTTCTCTTGCCTGTCCCATGCCGTACGATAATCTGTCCTCGACCAGTCAATGCAATGTATTACGGGTGTCATAGGTTGTACATATCAATCATTATACCTATCTTTGCACTGCAAAGATACAATGTATTAGTGGAACATACAAATAAAATACCGATAGAACTTCTCGCACCTGCCCGCGACCTAACCGTCGGCAAAGCCGCCATTGACTGTGGCGCAGATGCTGTTTACATTGGGGCTGACCGCTTCGGCGCAAGACAAGCGGCTGCCAATACGCCGCAGGATATACACGAATTGTCCGAATATGCCCACCAATATGGAGCAAAAGTATGGGTGGCACTCAATACCATTCTCAATGACAACGAACTGCAACAAGCCGAGCATCTCGCATGGGAAGTGTACCATGCCGGTGCCGATGGGCTTATCATCCAGGATATGGGCCTTCTCGAAGGACATCTGCCACCCCTGCGGCTGCATGCCTCTACACAATGCAACAACACCACTCTCGCCAAGATACAATGGCTCGAACAAATAGGATTTCAACGCGTTGTTCTTGCCCGCGAATTGGGGATAACCGAGATAACGGAGATACACAACAATACCCACATCGAGTTGGAAACCTTTGTACACGGAGCATTGTGCGTGTCTTACTCTGGCGAGTGCTACCTGAGCGAAGCCCTGCAAGGCAGAAGTGCCAATCGGGGCGAATGCGCACAACTGTGCCGTATGCCCTACGACCTCTTGGACAAACAGCATAACTGCATCGCACAGCAGAAGTATCTCCTCTCCTTGCACGACATGGACCGAAGCGAATACCTTCTTGAACTCCTCCGTGCAGGCGTCACAAGCCTCAAAATTGAAGGACGGCTCAAAGGCGAAGACTATGTACGCAATGTCGTCTCCTACTACAGAAAAGCGTTGGACAACATCTTTCAGACTCCCGGCTCGCCTTACACGCAGGCTGCCAAAGGAGTGGTCAACACAGGCTTCCTACCTGACCTCAACAAGACGTTCCGACGGGGACAAGTCGATTATTTCCTGCACGGCAGAACAACACAACTCGCCAACTGGAACACACCCAAATCTACAGGAGAATACATCGGCAAGGTAATACGCCAAACACCCGACTATATCGAGATCGATTCATCCTGCGACCTCCACAACGGCGACGGCATAACATTCTCCGACAAAGGCTTTAATGTGAACAAAGCAGTCGGCAATCGGATCTATCCCAACAAGATGCCGCTCCTCAAACAGGGTACTCCCCTCTACCGTAACTTCGACAAGCAGTTCCTCGACAATATGCTGCAGGCACGCACCTCTCGGCGGATACCCGTCCCCATACTGTTCCAACAGATAGACGGAGGCTACCTCCTCCAGATAGGGAATCACCGTCAGACCTTCCGATACACTGCCGAACCCGCCGACAAGCCCGAGCAGGCACTGGCGAATATACGGCAACAGTTGCAGAAACTGGGAAACACCGTCTATCAACCCGAGCAGATACAAATCCAAGTCAGTTTCGTACCCTTCATACCGACATCTCTGCTCAACCAATGGCGCAGATGCACACTCGCTTCCACCCCCGAAGAACCCACGGAGCAATCTCCCTCCTGCAACCCTCCTACGCCGGTCATTCACCATCCTGCTCTGCCTGCTGATATGCCCCGCGACTATCGCCTCAATGTCCTTAACAGTAAGGCACATGCGTTCTATGCCAAGTGTGGCGCCGACAATGTCGAATCGGCGTACGAAGCCTCGCATTCCGACAAGGCGGCACTCATGCGTTGTAAGTATTGCATTCTCTTCGAGATGGGGCAATGTCGCAAGAACAATAAGGCGACCCACTGCAACGAACCTGCCTACCTGCGAACGCAGAACGGCAGACTCTTGCACTTGCATTTCGATTGCAACCGCTGTGAAATGCGCATCGAACCCCCACAATCCCCCAAATAATAAAACTCCCCTCCGCGCTTATGCCAACTGTAGAGCCATAGCGTGCTATGGCTCTCTGCGTGGCATTCTGCGAGGTAATACGCACGACCATACGGCGCATATTAATTGTTAATTATTAATTGTTAATTTCATAGCGGCTGTAGAGCCATAGCGTGCTATGGCTCTCCCCTCACCATACAATGTCTATTAATCCTCCACCGTGCGCTTATGCCAACTGTAGAGCCATAGCGTGCTATGGCTCTCCCTCCACCATACAATGCCTATTAACCCTTCACTATGCGCTTATGTCAACCGTAGAGCCATAGCGTGCTATGGCTCTCCCTCCACCATACAATGCCTATTAAACCTCCACTATGCGCTTATGATAACTGTAGAGCCATAGCGTGCTATGGCTCTCAACTCTCCTTCACAGGCAGAACAATATGTTACCCACCAACCACCCTACGCCCCTCAATATATCTTTGCATATTAATTGTTAACTGTTAATTATTAATTACATTCTCCCCTGCATATTAATTGTTAATTCTTAACTGTT
>CAVHKB010000062.1:0-11747 GCA_963636305.1 Prevotella sp. P5-108 | reverse complement strand
TTAATTGTTAATTATTAATTGTTAATTGAATATATCCCCCAGAAATCCAGAATCCCCAGACCCTCCAGCCACCTGTCATCCACCGTCGTCCCTTGCCCGTCGTTTGTAACTTCGTTATTGCCCGCTGTAGAGCCATAGCGTGCTATGGCTCTCCCTCCGAAAAAGAGGTTTTGTGCAACGCTTATGCCCACTGTAGAGCCATAGCGTGCTATGGCTCTCAACTCCCCTTCGCAGAAAAAACATTGTGTTCCCCTCAAATCAATATAAACCCCTCAATATATTGTTGTATTCGTGCCATACCGCGCATATTAATTGTTAATTATTAATTGTTAATTGAATATATCCCCCAGAAATCCAGAATCCCCAGACCCTCCAGCCGTCTGTCATCCACAGTCGTCCTTTGCCCGTCGTCTGTAACTTCGCTTATGATAACTGTAGAGCCATAGCGTGCTATGGCTCTCGGCGTGGCTTCCTGCGTGGTAATATGCACGACCTCGCCTTGCATATTAATTGTTAATTATTAATTGTTATCTCCCTCCGACAACCTTTGCCCTACCTGTCACATTAATACTATCTCAACGGCATCTCCGATAATCTTTCGTAAATCATATCTGTATAATCCGACACGGCTTCGGGAATCGGTTCTCCGTTCGACAAATAAACACAACGCATTCCACATTGCCAACCAAACTGCATATCGCTCAAACTGTCACCAATCATCACACTGTCCCGCAAACACACATCTGGGTAATCCCTCACTGCCTGCCATGCCATTCCTGTGTTAGGCTTTCTGTTGGGGTCGTTCGCCGCAACCAACGACCCACACACATATACCTTGTCTATATGTCCGCCCTCTGCTGCAACATCCTCGCACATCCGAGCGTGAATGGCATCCACTGCCTCCTGCGTCATCAACCCTTTGCCTATTCCCTGCTGGTTCGATACCACAAACACACGCGCATAATGTTTCGACAATCTACCCACCGCCTCTCTGGCTCCCTGCAACCATTTCCACTTCGACCAGTCGCGTACATAGTCCCCTGCAACACGCTCGTTCAGTACTCCGTCACGGTCTAAAAACATATACCTGTCCCGCTCGAACCGTTGCACAATCTCCGACTTTGCACGCTGGTAATCCGCTGGAATACCCATATCTACAAAATAATCCGAAAAGGCTTTCCCGCAAAAGATTCGTTGGGGTGCCATAGCCTGCAGTATATCCCTCTCAAACGAAAACTTATGGGGCTGTATCAGATGCAGCAACCATGCTTTGTTCACGGCATATACGCCCCCGTTTATCAGTCCTTTCCCCACGCTCTCCGCTTTCTCCCTGAATGCAGTCAGCATCGTCCCGTCTGTTTCCACCGAACCATACCGACTCGTATCTTCCACCATTCGCAACGCTACTGATATAGGGGCTTGATGCTCCTTGTGAAATCGGTAAAAAGTAGTCAAATCTATGTCGAACAAAGTATCACCGTTCAACACGATAAAGTCCTCCGTCGATACGCTTTTGGCGGCTTCATACACCGCCCCACCTGTGCCTAATGGTGTTTCTTCGCACGAATAGACTATCTCCATCGAGCGGTACTTCGCACCCAAATAAGCCTCTATCACCTCATAATGGTAGCCTACAGCAAGCACCACACGCGTAGCACCCGCCTCCGACAATCGGTCAAGAATATAAGCAAGAAAAGGCTTCCCTGACACGGGAGCCATAGGTTTGGGCAACCTCGTGCCTATCTCCGAGCGCAGACGGGTACCTAATCCGCCTGCCAATATCACTACATTCGGAAACATTCTGCTGTCCATTGCCTGCTATTCAATGCCTTGTACTTTTCCTATGCACGGGGGAACATCTCTGCTTCCACCAATTGACAAATTATATGCCCCAACATAATGTGACACTCCTGAATACGCGGGGTATCTGCTGACGGCACATTCAGAAGAATGTCCGACACTTGACGCATCTTCCCACCTGTCTCGCCCGTCATGGCTACCGTCACTACTCCTATTTGCTTCGCTTTTTCAAAGGCTCTTAGTATGTTGCACGAATCACCGGAGGTAGATATTCCTATCAGCACATCGCCTTCACTGCAGGCTCCGTCTATCATACGCGAATAAATAAGGTCATACCCGTAATCGTTGGCCACTGCTGTCACATACGAGGTATTGCAGTGCAACGCCTCCGAGTTCAAAGGTGGACGGTCGTAGTAGAACCGACCCGACAACTCGGCAGCAAGGTGTTGCGCATCTGCCGCACTACCTCCGTTTCCGCACCATAAAACACGATGCCCGCTGCGTAATGCCGCAACCAATACATCCGCTACCTTTTCTATTCGCTCCATCATTGCTCCATCGGCAAGTATGGCTTCGCGAATCGCAATACTGTCAACAATACATTGTCTGATAATCGTACTGTTTTTCATTGTTATATCGTCCATGTTTTTAGTCCCTCTTGTGTAAACTCATAGCGTTTTACTTGCCCCGCAAAATGTTCTTGCAACGCCCTTTCTACGCCGTATCTGCTTGTACCAGGACAGTAAAAGAACATAAAGCCTCCACCTCCCGCACCACTTACTTTCCCGCCCGTAGCACCTGCCTCTGTCGCAACACGGTAGATGCTGTCCAATAGCGGGTTGCTTATATTCAACGCCGTCTTTTTCTTCTGTTCCCAACCAAAATTCAATATCTCGCCTATGTCGTCTATCTGTCCTTTGAGCAATGCCTCTTTCATACGGACAGCCTGCTCCTTCAGTTGATGCATTGCTAGAATCGAAACATCATTATTGTTCCGTACATTGGCAATCTGTCCGCTGATAATCTGCGCACTCACATGCGAGGTCTGCGTGTAGTAGAGCAGCAGATTGTGCGCTAACTCGTCTTGGTAGCGTTGTCGTATCCGCAACGGATTGACAATAACTTTGTCGTCTTGCAGAAACTGCATATAGTTAAAACCGCCAAATGTCGCGGCATATTGGTCTTGCTTGCCACCAGCCATCGCAAGGTCTATACGCTCTATCTCGTATGCCAAGCGGGCTATATCATATTCGCCCAACGGCAGGTGCAACCACTCTACAAAAGCACCCAATATACTTACCACAAGCGTACTGCTCGTACCCAATCCGCTTCCCGCAGGCGAATCCACGTGCGATGTAATACGAAACGACAACGCCTTGTGCGTAAAGTCCCGTACTATGCGGTTATATACTCCGCGCGCCAATACAAAATACCCGTCCGTACTTATCTCTTCGGTGGATTCACACTCCTCCTCTATTTGGGCATCAGGCGAAGAAAACACAATTCTCCCGTTGTCCAATGGTTCAATAGTTGTGTAGGCATAAAGCGAGATAGTGGCATTCAATATCGCCCCACCATACAAATCAGAATAAGGGGACACATCCGTACCTCCTCCGGCCAATCCAAGTCGCAACGGCGCTTTACTACGAAACATCATCATACTTTCAATGGTTTAATGGCGTAGGAACATGCAATCCCGTTCCTTACACCGATTTTATAGTTTGGAGCATACGACTCCACGAGTATCTCTTTCGTTCCTCTTCTATTCCTGTGCGGAAGCAATTCGGGTCCTCACGGCTGCAAAAGTCTGCCAACGCATCAGCAATGGCTTTTGTATCAACGCTCGTCACATATCCCACTTTCCCGTTAGGCACAATCTCTGCTAATCCGCCAACATTAGTTACCAACATCGGTTTGCAAAAGTGATACGCTATTTGTGTAACCCCGCTTTGCGTAGCGGTTTTATAAGGCTGCACTATCAGATCTGCCGCCGAGAAATATACCCGTACTTGTTCATCAGGGATAAATGCAGTACGCCATATCACTCTTTGCGTCAAGTTCAGTTCTTTCTCCAACGCATAATACTTGTCGGCATTACCGTAGAACTCGCCTGCTACCACCAAATGCACCTGTTCGTTCTGCAAACGCTCGTCTTTGTAGGCACGCAACAGCAAGTCTAATCCTTTATAGTCCCGAATAAACCCGAAGAATAGCAGTATCTTTCCTGTCAAAGGAAGGTCCAACCTTCTTCGAGCCTCCACCTTGTCAACTATCTCGCCGAAATTGTCGTATAACGGATGAGGACAGAGTGCTACTTGTTTGGAACTCTTAGCGGAAAGGGAGGACGATGGAACGGAAGAGGAGTTTTCTGCATTCGTTGCAGATTGTTTCTTGCTTAGAAATCGCAGGCAGTCTCTACGCACACTTTCCGACATCGCTACAAATCCATCTACGCTGCGGATAAAATAGCGTATCAACAAACTGTCCCACACCTTTGGTTCATGCGGGATTACATTATCCAACACCGATACCACCCGTATACTGCCTCCTCTTTTGGATATTCGTGCTATCGTTCCTAAACATGGAGCCATCAGTGGTATCCAAAACTTGATAATAAGAAGGTCGGGACGCATACGATGTATCAATCTCCCTGTGCGTATCCACGATAGTGGGTTGATAGAATTCATCACCCGTCTTATACATAAGTCTTTTGGAGCAGCGTCGTCGCTATATTGTGTCTTGCCTGGAAATAAAAAGTCAGGATACTGCATCGTAAAGGTCAGTATCTCCACTTCATCACCTGCCGTCTGTGCTTCACGGGCAAGCCTTTCATTAAACGCCGCCAATCCTCCTCTGTAAGGATATGCTGTACCAAGAATTACTATCCGCATACTTTCTCTATGTTATGCTCTTTGTGAGCATAAAGAATTTAATCTTTTGACAAAGATACGCTTTTTGTTTTATCTGTCAAAGCGTCATTGCTTTTCGATCGATTTTTCTTGCGGGTTCGATACACGGTTACACCTGTTACGCCGCACAGCATAAAGCAGAAAATAGCGAAACAGATAGCAGAGAGTATGTTCCCTCTGTGAACACTGTCAGGGTCAAATACCATAGCCAGACTATGTGTGCCTGCAGGGATAACGGAAGCACGAAGCATGTAGTTAACTCGTGCGATAGGTAGTTCTTTGCTGAATTTACCCTTATTGTCCAATAGATAGAGTTTCCAGCCATGAGGATAGTATATTTCAGAGAACACCGCCACTCTGTCATGCTTGTTTTGTGCAAGGTAGGTAATACGATTAGGCTTGTAATCGATTAATTCTATCTTATCTTCGTCGTATGCTGTTGGATGCGTTGTATTAGGTTGGTCGGTAGTTAATCTGTCGGCGAATGATTTGTCTGCCACTGCTGTTGTATGCAGGTTTATCCTGTTGAGGGCAGTTATCTCATCGTTGGCATTATCTACTATCTGCAGATTGTCAACAAACCAGCAATTACCCATAGTATATGGATTCATAACCGGTATTTGTTGTCCGTTCTGTAGTGGAACGATAGTGTATTTCATATTAAGCATATTCAGTACTGGAAATATACTGTCGCCATTACATGGAACTTGGAATCCGCTTGTTTGTGAGATAGTTTGCATAAGCGGATTCAATTCATGTGTAATATGTACATCAATGAGGTCTTGATAGCGGCGCAATTTTGCAGCAGAGTAACCTCCTATAGACTTAAGATAGTATGATGTGCGGGCTTCATTAAAGGTATTTGTTGCAAGATTCAGTACTCTGAAATGCGTCTTATCTTTCAGTAACTCTTCTTCATAAGGCATCATCTTGAAGGCTTTGTTCTTGTCTTGTTGGGAGATGAACATACCATCGTTGCAGAAGCGTTTGTCGACAGTCCACATATCGCAGATGATAAGTGCTGTGAGTGCTACTCCACAATACATCGTAAGTTTCGGATAGGGTTTGTTGTAGGTGTAGTATGCATACAGGAACACGACTGCAAAGCCCAACGCTACAAAGAGCAGCGACCGCCATGCGTCTGCCGTAATAAGAGCCGTGCGTTGATTGAGGATAGCCTCATATATTTGCTGCCCTACTTGATTTTTCCATTGTGCATCGTAGGAGGAAGATACATCGATAGTACTACTGAATAGTGCCACTAACAGACAGATGGAGCCTGTAACACCTGCGGAAATAAATATACTGTTGCGCAGATGTTTCCATGTCGGTCTTTTGTCGCTGATAGTTTTCAGTGCCAAGAAACCAAGCAGAGGCATTGTGATTTCGGCGACAATCAATATGCTTTCCACTGCACGGAACTTATTATAGACAGGGAAGTATTTGAAGAATAGTTCGGTCAACCACATACAATTATGCCCCCAAGCAAGGACTATCGAAAATAGTGTTGCTATGAGTAATGCCCATTTGTAAGGTCCGCTGACTATGAGTAAACCTAACAGGAATAGAAAACAAACGATAGCCCCTATATATACCGGACCACTTGTAAAGGCTTTTTCTCCCCAGTAGGTAGGAGCAGACTGGCAGAATTGTTTGGCTTGCCGTGCAGGTACTCCCATTTTCTTAAGGTCTTTCTCTAATTGGGAATTGCTGCCAAGATTGTAGCCGCTTGCACCCCCCATATAGTTAGGGATAAGGAATGTCATTGTTTCGTTTATTCCATAACTCCATGCCGTTGCATAGTCCAAGTCCAATCCTTTTGTTTTGTTGCTTCCATCGTTTTCTTTGACAAGGTCGGAGTGTCCTCCTCGCATGGTTTCGGCAGCGTATTCTTGATTTACAAACACATTGGCACTACCGATACCCATACCTACCGCAAAAGAGGACATAAAGACGGCGGTTGCTATACCGAAGTGTTTCCATTCTTTTGCTTTGGCTGCAAGGGCGAGTTCTGCAAAGAACAAGATACCTATCATCATGCAGATATAGTAAGACATCTGCGGATGATGAAAGAACCCTATATATGTGAAGAATGTTGTGAGTACGGCTCCCCAACCATACTGCTTTCGATAGATCAACAGGAAACCTATAACCACAATAGTCATCCAAGTGATAGAACAACACTTGCCGAGATGAGAAGCCGCTATAATAACAAAGAAGTAACTTGACAGTGCTATTGCAAATGCTCCTGCCATGCTTAGCCACTTGTTTATTCGGAATGCGCGCAACAATAGAAAGAATGCTATAAGATAATAGAGGAAGATAAAGAAAGTGTTCCTTGTTCCCCAAGAGAAGATCCATCGAACGTGTTTGAGTAGTTTGTCAATGACAAATCCGCCATTGCCGCCTATTTGGTAGTTTGGCATTCCGGAGAACATAGATCCTGTCCAGAAAGAATAGTCTCCTGTGGTTTTGTGATAGTTTACGCTTTCTTGTAAGGCTGCAGTAGCATTGATGTTGTCGCCTGCATAAATTACTTTTCCTTCCAATGCGGGCCAAAAATACAATGCGGATGCAATGATAAAGACACAGGCTATTATCAAATCAGGGATGTACTTTCGTAGGTTTACTTTCATATTGTATAGGTTTTAATTATCTGTTTCTTTGTTTCTGTGGAGTTGTAACTGTTCTTATATATCGGCTCGTATATTGACCAACTCTTGTCGTATTTTCTTCAGGAGTTCGGTCATCTGCATACGGCGTTCTATCTCATTATCGCCGACCTTCAGTCGTTTTTTGATGGCTGCTACCGACAAGTGTTGTTCATCGCGCAGGTATTTTATCTTTTGGATCATATCCACATCGCTTGGCGTATAGAAGCGTGTTTTTCCTTGGTTGCGGTGTGGTCGGAGCGTTGGAAATATCTGTTCCCAATATCGGAGCGTTGAGAAAGGTAGTCCGCTTATCTCACTCACCTCTTTGATTGAATAGTACGCTTTATTTGTTTCCATCATCGCAGTATTTTCAGTGTTTTTCCCTCGCGGATAGATGTGTTCTTCAGTCCATTCCACTTCTGCAGTTGTGCGACAGAGCAATGGAATTTCTTGGCGATAGCGGAGAGCGTGTCTCCTCGTTTGATCTTGTAATATGTGACTCCGTTTACTGTGTAGCCGCCATTTAGATCGGAGTGCTGTGCCAGGTCGATTATATCCCTGCGCTTGTTGATAAGGCTGTCGCGTTTGTAAGACAGGATTGCCGGTTCATTGAGGATAAAGGCTCCTACCTTTTCGGCAGGCAGACACAATGTGTAGGCTTTGCCGCCCGGAAGTATATCCATGGCGTATTGCGGGTTTATCTTACGCAGTGTGTTGAGCGGTATATCGAGGAGGTTGGCTACTTGTTGCAGGTGTAGTCGGTCGTTTACAGCAACAGTGTCTAACGATAGTGGCAAGAGGGGTTCTGCAGGGCATATATTATGTTCGTCGGCATAATTGAACACATAGTTGGCAGCAATGAACAAGGGTAGATAAGCCCTTGTTTCTTTAGGCAGGAAAGTATATATCTGCCAGAAGTCCCGTTGCCCGTTAGCCCGATGGACCGCCTTGTTTATATTGCCTGGCCCACAATTGTAGGCTGCAATAGCGAGGTTCCAGTCATGATAGATGTTATACAGACTTTTGAGGAAGCGACAAGCAGCATCGGTTGATTTATAGGGGTCGAGTCGTTCGTCGATTAACGAATTCACCTCCAACCCATTGTTTTTGGCGGTTTGCGGCATGAATTGCCATAGTCCTGCTGCGCCTGCCCGTGAGTGTGCCTGAGGATTGAGTCCCGATTCAATGACGGGCAGGTATTTGAGTTCCGTAGGCAGTCCGTAGCGCAGAAGATGTTCCTCGAATATAGGGAAATAGGACTCGGATAGTCGGCGCATTCGTGCCACTTGCTTATGGTTTCGACTGAGGTAGGCTTCGATAAAGCCTTTCACTACTGCGTTGTAGGGCATTTCGATGATGTAGGGTAGTTCCTGCAAGCGTGCGATATAGACGGAGTCGGGTTGTACGGAGAAGACATATTCCTCCGTGCAAGGCAGTGTGTCTATCCATGCGAGGGAGTAGTCAAGTAACTGCAAGTCTAATTCTGTGGGTTCGAATACTTGGAGAGAGTCAGTCCCGATGTATTCTGCATATACTCCACAGGATGTACTGAGCAGTACGGTTACTATTGCTATCCATCGTCGTAGTGGGTTCATTAGAATCTGATTGCAAGTTTCACCTCTGTTGTACGGTTGTTCTGCAGGTCGTAGTAGAGTTGCGGTTCAACGGTCATAGAGAGGTCGGTTGATATATCGAAGTCGAAGAGTTGTGCATCGACATAAGCATCTATCAGTGAGAGTGCATAGACCACGACTGTTGCAACGATGGAGAGATCACGGTAGCGCCTGTATGTATTCTGTTTGTTTTTCAGGACATTGGTATAATTGCTTTTCCCTCCCATTCTCTCGATGGTGTATCCTTCGGGCAGGATATCAAGATAGGATGTTTTTGTTCCGTCGGTGTCGGTTAGAATGTCGCGGTATGCTTGCTTGTAGTCGGTATAAAGTCGGTTGTTCCATGTGATGGCATAAGCACACCCCATGAATCCTCCATAGACGATGGGCAGTTTCCAATAGGAGCGATTATAGATTTGTCCGTATCCGGGCAAGATGACTCCCATCCAGACGGCACGAAGAGGGTCGGGTTTCCATTGTATCGGCTCTGCTGTGCGTTGCGTTTCTGCAGGGATGGTGTCAGCAAGATGCGTGCCGACTGTTTGCTCCTGCAGAGCAGGTTGATAGGTGCCGATTGTCTTTATCTCTTGTGCAAGGATACTGCCGAGTAGGGTTTGGGACAGTAGCAGGAGCGTCAATATACCGATTTTGGTTTTCAACGGCGAGTATCTAATTTCTGCATGATTTGTTGCAACTCTGCATCGTTTTTGAAAGCAATAGCGATTTTCCCTTTTCCTTGTTCGTTGCAGTTGATATTGACCTTTACGCCGAAGAAAGAGGACAATTCATCTTTCAATTGGTTCAGTTCGGGCAGTTGCAGGTTCGATTGGGTTTTGTGTTGTGGTTTTTGTTCCTCTTTTTGTCCACTTGCTATTTTTTCCACTTGCCTTACGCTGAGTCCCTCTTGCAGAATCCGTTTGTAGAGGCTTATCTGCTCGGTGGGTTGTTTCATAGCGAGAATAGCACGAGCGTGTCCCATATCGATTTTTTTCTCTTTGATACCCATTTGAATTTCTGCGGGCAGACGAAGTAGTCGCAAGTAGTTGGCGACGGTTGCGCGTTTTTTTCCGACCCTTTCAGACATACGCTCCTGAGTGAGGCTGTAGTCGTCCATAAGTCGTTGGTATGCAAGAGCGATTTCGATGGCATCGAGGTCTTCGCGTTGAATGTTCTCGATTAGAGCCATTTCCATTATTTGCTCGTCTTTGGCAGTACGGATATAGGCAGGAATAGTGTCTAATCCAGCCATTTTAGCGGCACGGTATCGTCTTTCTCCTGCGATGATGAGGTAATCTTCGTCGGCGTTTTTCCGCAGTGTGATAGGCGATATGACGCCTATTTCCCGAATGGAGGCTGCAAGTTCCTCCAATGCTTCTTCGTCGAAGTTGTGTCGGGGTTGGTTGGGATTGGCTTTGATTTCGCTTAGCGGGACCTCGTTGATAGATGAGGAGCCGTTTGTATTGATGTGCGTGGTATCTATCAAGGCGTCGAGTCCACGTCCTAAACCTGTATTTTTGATTTTCATATTGTTGTATTAATCTATTGGCGTGATATCAGTTCTTTGGCAAGGTCGGAGTAGTTTTGTGCGCCCTTTGAGGTAGCGTCGTAGGACAATACAGACAGTCCGTGGCTTGGTGCTTCGCTGAGCCGTACATTGCGTGCGATTACGGTGTCGAACACGAGATTACCGAAGTGCCGTTTGACTTCCTCGTAGACTTGGTTGGAGAGGCGTAGTCGGTTGTCGTACATAGTTAGCAGGAACCCTTCGATTTGCAAAGAGGGATTGAGTTTCGACTTTATGATTTTGATGGTGTTCAGCAGTTTTGAGATGCCTTCGAGTGCAAAGTATTCACACTGTACGGGTATGATGACCGATGTGCTTGCAGTGAGGCAGTTTACTGTAATCAAGCCCAACGAAGGGGAGCAGTCGAGTATGATATAGTTGTATTCGTCGCGCAGGGGTTGCAGTATGTTTTTGAGAAGTAGTTCTCTGTTATCGATGGAAATCATTTCTATTTCGGCACCGATAAGGTCGATATGCGACGGAAGTAGGTAGAGGTTGGGTTGGTTGGTGGTAAGGATGGCGTCTTTGGGATTGATTCCGTTCACGAGGCACTCGTAGATGGTAGCATTGAGTGCGCGTACATCTACGCCCAATCCCGATGAGGCATTTGCTTGCGGGTCGGCGTCAACAAGGAGGACTTTTTTTCCTTCTGCGGCGAGTGCAGCAGAGAGGTTGATAGCAGTAGTGGTTTTTCCTACTCCTCCTTTTTGGTTTGCGATAGAAATGATTTTGCTCTTCATATAGTTTCGTGGGGATTTTGCAGGTTCCCCGTTTGATTACAGTATGTTTTTGGGTGTTGTACGGTAAGTGGCATCGAGGGCGTGTTATTGCCGAAACACCCGTTGTTAGTCGGGTTATTGTGGTATATGCGTTTGTTATTTGCGCTATTACGCACCATAATCTATTGAGGGACAAAGGTAGGTCTTTTTTTGCAGAATAGCAAATGGTGGGAATAAAAGTGCATCAAAACAGGCGGTTTGTTTTGTTGGGATAGGTGGGTTGTAGGAGGTGATTAACAATTAACAATTAACAGTTAACAATTAACATGCAGAGTATGGTCGAAGGGCAATATGTAGTTTGAGGGAAACACAATGTCTTTCCATTGAAAGGGAGTCGAGAGCCATAGCACGCTATGGCTCTACAGTTGGCATAAACGAAGTTACAGACGATGAGCAAAAGAGCAATTAACAGTTAACAGTTAACAATT
>CAVHKB010000061.1:0-11818 GCA_963636305.1 Prevotella sp. P5-108 | reverse complement strand
ATACACACACAACATATCTCACTTATTAAACATTAAACATTTAAGGTATAATAATAACAAAAGAAAAATTTTACAATAATGGCAAAAAAAGAAAAAAGCGCATTTATGCGTTGGTATGAGTCATACCGTGGTCAACGGGCTGTAGGTATTGTGTATAACATTGGTGCATCTGTTGTTATTATAGGTGCGTTATTCAAGATATTGCATTGGCCATTAGCAAGCCAAGTACTAATGGTGGGTATGTTTACAGAAGCGTTCTTGTTCTTCATCGGCGTATTTGAGAAACCGCACCCTGTATATCATTGGGAAGATATTTTCCCGCAATTGCTTGGAAAAGATTGTAACCCGACTATTATGGAAGCACACAAGGACCAGCCAAGACCTAATTTCATTGGTAATATAGGAGGTAATGGCGGCACTTCGGAAACGAAAGAGAAAGAAAAAGGGTTATCTGTTCCTGCTGTTTCGGAAGAAGACATGAAACGCTTGAAAGATGGTATCGAGAAATTAGGTAATACGGCATCTCAATTGGCTTCACTCGGTCAATTGGCTGAAAAGACAAATAATCTGTCAGAAAAGATGGATATGGCAGGAAAAGCCGCAGAGGGATTTGCTGCTACACAAAACTCTTTGAAGTCAGCATCCGACACCTTGAGTATAAAATATCAAGAGTTGGGACAATCCTACCAAGGTGTTGTTAGTGATATGGAAGGAGTATCAAAACAAGTAAAGGAATATGGTAAAGGTGTAGAAGCCGTTAATGCACAACTCGGCTCACTGAATGCCGTATATGAACTGCAACTAAAAAACATACAAGAGCAAGCCGATATCATCAAGGCACAAACAGCAAAGATTGAACAAGTAAACGATAGCGTTGATAAGATGTGCCACAACACGAATAGTTCACAAGAGGCTACGGCTGCTTATCTCGCTGCTCAACAAAAATTGGTATCACAAATTACCGGACTGAACCAAATATATGGGAATATGTTATCCGCTCTCAACTGATAAATAACATACGGTAATTACAATTAAATAATTAGTAAGTTATGAGTGGAGCGAAGAATTGTCCGGAAACCCCGAGACAGAAAATGATTGGTATGATGTATTTGGTGCTGACCGCAATGTTAGCACTGAATGTGAGTACCGATATATTGAACGGTTTCAAATTGGTTGATGATAGTTTACACTCAACTATTGATGCCACTGAAGCACGCAATGCAACTGTTTATGACAACTTCAAATATGCCTACGAACAGAATCCTGTTAAAATGGAGGAATCGTGGAATAATGCGCAACTATTGAAGCAAAAGTCTGACAGTTTGTTCAATTACATACAGGATTTCAAATATCAAATTGCAGTTCTTGCTGATGGTAAGAAAAAAGCAGACCCGGATGCACGCAACATTGAAGGCAATAGTAATTTAGATGTTACAGGGCAATATGCAATGGTATATTACGATAAGAATACCGGTATGACAAATGGTGCGACACTTCGAACATATATAGAAAGATACAGAGAGTTGCTGAAAACTCTTGTGCAAGACTCTGTAATGCAGATTTCTATAGATAAGACATTTGCTACGCCTATGGGTAAGAATCACGACGGGGATCCTATCTCTTGGGAAGCATCCATCTTTGAAGGTATGCCGGTTGGTGCATCTATTACAATTCTAACCAAATTACAGAACGATATACGGTCTGCCGAAGGTGAAATAGCCCAAATGCTTCAAACGAAGAGCGATGCAAGCGACTTCCGTGTAAATAGCCTTGAAGCACTTGTTATTCCTGTATCCAGCTATGTAATGCGAGGAGGCAAATATCAAGCGAAGATTGTATTATCTGCAGTTGACTCTACAAAAAAGCCTATTTATTATGTCAATTCTAACAAATTAAATGATGATGGCATATATGAAGTGGGGTGTGGAAGTACAGGATCATTTAAGTATTCAGGAGAACTTCGTTTGCCTAAACATGATGGTACAGAAATACGATTGCCTTTTGAGAGTTCGTATAGTGTAGGTGAACCTTCGGTAACTATATCCAATACCGATCTGAATATCATGTATCGTGACTATCAGAACAAGTTTGCCATATCAGTGCCTGGTATATCTAATGATAAAGTAAGAGTTAATGTTACAGGAGCATCTTCTACTCAACAAAAAGGTATGTGGATTATCAAGCCTAATGCTGCAAGCAAACAAGTAACTATTGCAGTACAAGCAGAGTTGGAAGGTCGTTGGATATCGATGGGAGAGCAAGTATATCGTGTTAAAGAGTTACCTAAACCAGGAGCCTATTTCAAGAGTGGTTCCACCGAATATCAAGAGGGCAAGGTGGCACGAAATGCATTGTTAAGTCCGAATGCCACTGTAATAGCAAGTTATGGACCAGAGGGACTTCTTGACTTGCCATTTACTATAATCTCGTTCCAGGTGCAGACACCTATGGGTATTTCTCAAACGAAAGGGAATAAGTTCTCAAAACAACAGATAGACCAGTTGTCTAAATTGAAACAAGGTTCTGTAATAAATATTATTGATATCAAGGCAAAAGGACCAGAGGGCAATATAGTACGCTTGCGTGGTATACCTTTAACCTTGAATTGATAGATAAGCGAACGAACCATTGAAAGGAATAAAACATAATAGTATGAAAAAAATTAGTGTTTTGGTAATTTTATTGTCTGCTATGCTGACTATCAATGCACAGCACCCTATTAATCCATATTTTGATAATAGAGGGGCTGTTATGTTTGAAACAGCAGAACTAAATGATGCAGCAGATACACTGATGAGTGTATTCCATCGTCGTGATGACATTGTATATTCACGAATAGTATATCGTATCATTGATATGCGATATAAGCAAAACTATCAACTATATTTTCCTGTCAGATACGATGACCCTGAATATCGCAGTCTTTTCAAGGTAATTGTGGATGCTATGGTTGATGGATTGCCTGTATACCGTAAGGCGATGGATAAAATAAAGCCTACTTTTACTGACCAAAACATAATTCCAAAAGCACAGATACCCAGTTTGTTCTTGATAAGTGATCCATTGGCTGATTACTCGGACGACACCTGTCATTACAATGTAGAATGTTCAGATGCTATGTTATTGCATTATAATCCTGATAAAGATGAGATGACATTCCACTTCTATCCTTATGAGGGTTTTGTAAGGAATCAGTTGAAATATTTAATTCAAGAGGAGATATTCTTTGACAAACACTACTCACGCTTGTATTCAAAGATTATCGGTATTGCTCCTATGCAGTCAGATATGATTCAGACGAATGACTCGACCAATCTTATGCAAGCGGTTCAAGAGTCAATGCTATTCTGGATTGCTTTCGATGAATTGCGTCCTTATTTGGCAAAGCAGTACCTTATTCCTCAACAGAACGACACTCGGCGTGTGACTTTTGATGAGTTCTTTGCAAAGAAATTGTATACCTCTTATTTGATTGGTGACAGCAATATGTATGACAGAATGATTTTGTCGTATGCAAAGAGTGAAGAGGAAATAAAAAAAGAGCAACAACGCATTGCAGACGAACTACTTACCTTTGAACAAGATCTTTGGGAGTATTAAGCCTATTAATAGCACGCAGGCTAACTATAGAATTAGGTGTTACCGTTTCTGTGTAATACCTAATTCTTGAGCGTTTATGGCGGATTATATTTGTTTTATGAAATAAGCAGATGAAACGACACTATTTTTGGAATATGTATCTTACTACGACAGTGAGCATTGTCTTGATGCTTTTCTTTGTCGGTGTGGAAGTTGTATTGATGTTGTCATTACACAATTTTATACATAGTACCAAAGAGAATATGACTATAACGGCAGTGTTGACAGAGGGGGCAGATTCTACAGAAGTAGCGCGTGTCGGCAATCTGCTTAACATTGCTCTTTTTACAAAAGACTTCCGATATATAAACAAAGACGAAGCACTACAGCAACATATACAGAACTTGGGCGAAGATCCTGTGGAGTTTCTCGGTTACAATCCACTTTCCGCTTCTTATGAAATACATCTTACCGCAGAGAATGTGCAAATAGACAGTATCAAAAATATAGAAAGGATATTGACTTCGTTTCCTGCTGTCAGTAAAGTTTCCTATCAGGAAAATCTATTGGACATATTGAATAACAATATCGGTAAGATTTCCATCATACTTATCTCTATGGCGTTGGTATTGTTGTTTATTGCTATAGCAATGATTGTAAATACTATTCGTCTAAATATCTACTCGAAGCGTTTTCTTATAAACACAATGAAATTAGTAGGTGCCACTCCTTGGGTTATCAAAGCACCTATTGTGAAGAAGAATGTAGGTATAGGCGTTATTGCGGTTGTTATTGCATTAGGACTTATCGGCATATTGATGTGGTATTGCAGTCAATATGTAGGAATAAGGTTCTTCACACTCAATATACAGAACATTGCCATTGTTGTGCTTACTGTTCTTGTTTTTGGATTATTGACGACTTTCTCTGCCTCGTGTTTTGCAGTGAACAAGTATATTAGGACAAAGACAAATGACTTGTACTACATTTAATGCTGCAGACAATAAGAAATTGGATAATAAATTGATAAATTGATATGAAATACAATCTGCCTAAATTAAATATCATTCTAATAGCCATATTCTTTGCTATTATTGTTATCGGTTTTATTTTGATGTTAGGTGCGCCAAGTGGTGCAACTGAATACAATCCGGATATTTTTTCGGTAAGACGCATCACGGTAGGACCAATGATATCCTTGTTTGGTTTTCTCGGGATTATTTTTGCCATTCTTTATAAACCAAAGAAGAAACAGTAAATCGCCACAGAAAGAATTATGAGTGCATTAGAAGCCCTTATACTCGGTTTCATTCAGGGACTAACAGAGTTTCTACCTGTCAGTAGCAGTGGTCATTTAGAGATAGGTCAAGCCTTGTTGGGCACAAGCGGGGAGGAGAATCTTACATTTGCCATTATTGTACATGTGGCGACTGTTCTCTCTACTATTGTTGTTTTATGGAAGGAGATTGTATGGTTGTTGCGTGGTGATTTCTCTACTCTTCGGTGGAATAAAGAAAAAGACTACACGGCAAAGATATTCATCTCGATGATACCTATATTCTTTGTAGGTGTATTCCTAAAAGACAAGGTAGAGGCATTGTTTGGTCATGGACTATTGTTGGTGGGAATATGTTTAGTAGTTACTGCAGGGTTATTGTCGTTGAGTGAATATATCTGTAAAATGAGGGAGAAGAAAGCAGGGAACAATGGAGAAGAAATAGGCAGAGATGTAAGTTACAAGGATGCCATTATTATCGGTTTAGCACAAGCCGTTGCCATACTACCGGGCTTATCCCGTTCCGGTACTACTATTGCGACAGGATTGCTTTGTGGTGTAAAGAAGAGTGCAGTGGCACAATTTTCTTTTTTGATGGTACTGATACCTATCTTGGGAGAGGCATTGCTGGATTCTATTGCTTATTTGCAAGCCCCTGAAACAGTAACAACATTACCCATCTCTTCTGTGATAGTCGGTTTTGTATCGGCATTTGTAACAGGTTGTTTGGCTTGTAAGTTTATGATTAATGTTGTGAAGAAGCAGAAACTTGTGTGGTTCGCTATATACTGCCTTGTGGTAGGACTTTTCTCTATTATCTATAGCCTTGTTTAACGGAGAAAGAAGGGAATGGATTTTGTAGAAGGAGAGATATTGTCGTTTGACAAGCCCTATCGGTGGACATCGTTTGATATTGTAGGCAAAGTGCGGTGGATGATATGCAACCGATTAGGTATAAAGAAACTAAAAGTGGGGCATGCAGGTACATTAGACCCATTGGCAACGGGTGTGGTTGTGATATGCACAGGGCATTGCACGAAAAAGATAGATGAATTGCAGGCGCATGAAAAGGAATATGTTACCACCTTGCAAATAGGAGCCACGACGCCGAGTTATGATTTGGAGAAAGCAGTAGACAAGACCTATCCTACAGAACATATTACAGAGAGTTTGATTCGTGCTACTCTAAAGGATTTTGAAGGTCAGATATGGCAAACGCCTCCTATATTTTCTGCGGTGAAGGTAAATGGGAAGAGGGCTTATGATTACGCCAGGAGAGGTGAACAGATGGAGATTAAGCCGAAGCAGGTTACTATTTACGGGATAGATGTTTTGTCGTTTGACAGCGACAGGATGCAGTTGCGGCTTAAGATACGATGTTCGAAGGGTACTTATATACGCGCATTGGCACGAGATATAGGTATTGCATTAGGGTCGGGTGCATATTTGACGGAGTTACGACGCATAAGTGTAGGAAACTATCGAGTGGAAGACAGTTTGACTATCGAACAATTTGAGGAAATACTGAATACGGAAGTAGAAGTAAAATCATAATAATAATAACAATCGTTCTGCCTTGCGCAGCATAGAACAGATAAAACCAATATCTATGAAATTATCTCAATTCAAGTTTCATTTACCAGAGGAATTAATTGCTCAATACCCTGCCAGATTTAGAGATGAAGCACGCTTGTTGATACTGCACAGAAAGACGGGTGAGATAGAGTTTAAGTCTATTCCTGATATGCTCAATTATTTTGACGATGGGGATTACTTTATATTTAATGATACCAAAGTATTTCCTGCCCGACTTTATGGTCACAAGGAGCGTACTGGTGCGCGTATAGAGGTATTTTTGCTTCGTGAATTGAATCACGAGAATCGATATTGGGATGTTATTGTTGACCCTGCCCGTAAGATAAGAATAGGTAACAAGATTTATTTTGATGAGGATAATACTATTGTTGCAGAGGTTATAGACAATACGACTTCCAGAGGACGGACATTGCGTTTTCTGTCGGACTACTCACCTGAAGAGTTTAGAAAACATTTGTTTGAGTTAGGAGAGACCCCGCTGCCCAAATATATCAAGAGAGATAGTGAACACCCTGATGCGAGGGACGAGGAAGATGCAGAGAGGTATCAAACTCTTTTCGCGCAAAAAGAAGGAGCCGTAGCAGTACCTGCTTCGGGACTTCATTTCTCCAAGTCGGTATTGAAGATGATGGAGATACGCGGTATAGGAAAAGCGTTTATCACTTCTCATATCGGTTTGGGTATATTCAAGTCGATAGATGTAGAAGACCTTACAAAACACAAGATGGATTCTGAACAGATTAGTGTAAGTCAGGAAGTGGTTGCTACGATAGAGGAACTTCATACGAAGAAGAAGCGTATTTGTGCTATCGGGACAGATGTGATGCGTGCATTAGAGTCGGTGTCGGGAACTGACGGGCATATTAAGAGTTTTACGGGGTGGACTAATAAGTTTATTGCACCACCGTACGACTTTTCTGTTGCAAACAGTATGCTTGCGAATCTGTATATGCCCCAATCTACCCAGATGATTATGGTGGCAGCATTTGGTGGTTATGAAAATGTGATGCACGCATACGAAGAGGCTATCAGTCATGGTCTTCAATTTGGTGATTATGGCGATGCAATGTTGATTGTTGATTGAGAAAAAGTATAATCAGGCAGCAAGTATATGGCACCAAAGAGACCACATCGTCCGAACAGGGATATTACGATAGAGGACACTTCATCGAACGGGAAACGAAGCAGAAAAATCCGAGAGATATTCAGCAACGAGCGTTTCTTGTTCATTATCGGGATATTCGCTATAGGGTTTGGTGTATATGCATCGATTGCGTTTCTTTCGTTCTTTTTCACCGGTAAAGCCGATTGTTCTATATTGGAGCAGTCGCTGACGGACCGTCAGGGTATGAGGATGGCAATACAGAACTGGGCGGGATTAGAAGGTGCCGTATTATCACAGTTTTTTGTTAATACCTGCTTTGGTTTGGCTTCGTCGGGGATATTCTTTTTGATTATATTTTTTGGCTTGTATCTTGTCCGTGCTATTCAATGTAGCAGGAAGATGCAAGTTTTTTTGTACACGATATTTTGGATATTGTGGGGTAGTTTCTTTCTTGGTTCATTGCAGGAGATTATTGGTTTTGACAGTTTCTTTTATTTGGGCGGTCGATGTGGTTATTTGATTAGCCGCTGGCTCATTTCTTACACGCAGGTATCGGGTACGATTCTTATCCTACTTGGTACTCTTCTTATCTTTTTGGTGGCTACCAATGAGAAGACGATTCCTACCTTGAAATCTATAGGAAGGCGTATAGCAGCATTGTTCAAGCGTCGTAAGAAAAACGAAGAAGATACCCCTGCGACAGAGAACAAAGAGGAAGACAATAGCCCTACGACAGAAGATGGGGAGGAAGAATTTACGATTCTGAATGAAAGAGGCGATGAGGATGTAGCGGAGGAGGAACTTATTCTTACCGATGAGAAGACGGAGGAGGATGAGCCAGAGGAGGAAGAAACAACGGAAGAGGAAGAAGTACAGAATGATATAGACTTGACTATTCATGCTACGGAGAATACGGAACTGACGGAAGACAATAAATCGGCGGACGATTATCTGAAGCAGCTCGGACCTTATGACCCGCGAAAAGATTTGTCGCAATATAAGTTTCCTCCGCTGAATTTACTGAAGACATACGATAATGATGTGGCTCCCATTATAGACAGGGAAGAACAGAATGCCAATAAGAACCGCATTGTTGATGCTTTGAAGAGTTACGGAATAGAGATTAAGAGTATATATGCCACAGTAGGTCCGACGGTTACTCTATATGAGATTATCCCGAAAGAGGGCATCAAGTTATCTCGTATCAAGAGTTTAGAAGACGACATCATGATGAGTTTGGCCGCAGATGGTATTCGTATTATTGCTCCAATGCCTGGTAAGGGGACGGTTGGAATAGAAGTACCTAACAAGAAGCCACAGACTGTGAGTATGCACTCGGTTATAGCGAGCAGGTTGTTTCAAGAAAACAAGAAGATGCGTCTGCCGGTTGCCATTGGAAAGACTATTACGAATGAGGTGTTTATGTTTGATTTGGCCAAGGCTCCCCACTTGTTGGTAGCAGGTGCGACGGGGCAGGGCAAGTCGGTTGCGATAAATGCCATTATCACCTCTTTATTGTACAAGAAACACCCGGCGGAGTTGAAATTTGTATTGGTTGATCCTAAGATGGTGGAGTTTTATCCGTACAAGGCACTTATTCATCATTATTTGGCTGCGCCCCCCGATGTTGAAGAGAAGGATATTGTTATTACGGACTGTGACAAAGTGATTAATACCCTTAACTCGCTTGTTATAGAGATGGAGAACCGTTTCAGGTTGTTGTTGGATGCAGGGGTTAGGGATATAGAGGATTACAATGACAAGTTTATCAACCGTCGGTTGAATCCGGAAAAGTTAATCGGCGAAAAACTATACCACCGATATTTACCCTATATAGTGATTATTATTGATGAGTACGGTGATTTCATTATGCAGGCAGGCAAGCAGGTAGAGACGCCTATTGCCCGTTTGACGCAGAAGGCCCGTGCAGCGGGTATGCACATGATATTGGCCACACAACGCCCATCGGTGAATATAGTGACCGGGGCTATTAAGGCGAATATCCCTACCCGTATTGCTCTTCGAACCCAATCGGTGATAGACTCGCGGACGGTACTTGACAAAAAGGGTGCAGAACACTTGATAGGTCGCGGAGATATGCTTTATGCAGGCGGGACCAGTATAGCCCGTATTCAGTGTGCTTTTGTTGACACACCTGAAGTGCACGCGATAATGGGGCATATCAAAGCACAACAGTGTTATGCGATGCCGTACGAGTTACCTGAGTATGTGGGTGACAATTCGGACGAGTCTGCCCGCAGTGACAGTTCGGATATAAAGTTCGATCCTATGTTTGCGAAAGCCGCACGCTATGTTGTTGAAAAACAAGAGGGTTCTACGAGCCGTTTGCAGCGTGCATTTGAGATAGGTTATAACCGTGCCGGTAAGTTGTCGGACCAATTAGAAGCGGCGGGCATTGTTGGTCCGAACAAAGGTCCAAAGGGTCGGGATGTATTGATACAGGACCTTGCTACATTAGAGAAAAAGTTAGAAGAATTAGGTATATCGTAATGAAAAGGATGACGGATATGAGGTGTCAGGAAGTACGATGGTTTCCACGAGTACTGATGGTCGTTGCGCTTATGTTGTTCAACGGTAGTATATTCTCGACTCCATTGGATGCGTTTTTATCGTGCCTTGAGGAACGGACCTTGCAGTCGGATTTTACCATTAGCATTTCAGAGGAGAGCGCACAACCGATGAACTATACAGGTAGTATCTGTATGCGTGGCAGTTGTTTTCGGCTTTCGGTCTTCGGTACAGAAGCCGCCTACGACGGGAGTACCCTGTATCTTTACAGTCCCGATATAGATGAATTGACCCTATCTCATCCGTCGGCAGAAGAGTTGCAGGAGGCTAATCCGTTTCTGTATGCAAAGGCGTTGAAAGAAGCCTGCACTGTTACGGAGCGGGCGTCGAAAGACCCTTCGCAGCATATTATTGTTCTTACGCCAAAATCATCGTCCACCGATATTCAGCGTTTTATTTTGCGGTTGAAGTATGTGGAAGGCAGCGGAGAGGAGAGTGTATATCTGCCACTGTCGATAGAGATGAAAGAGGGGAAGCAGGTTGCTACACTGACTCTTCAGAAAGCGCAATATATCAGTTCGCCCTGTTCGTTCCGATTGGATTACCCTGATGCAAATTTGAACGATTTACGATAGCACACACACAACAAATAGAAAACATAATGCACACATCTTGTCTTATTATCGGTTCGGGTCCTGCGGGCTATACGGCAGCGATATATGCTGCGCGTGCGAATCTTTCTCCTGTGTTGATAGAAGGGCCTTTGGTAGGTGGTCAGTTGATGATTACAACAGAGGTGGAAAATTTTCCGGGTTATCCTGATGGAGTTGAGCCATTTACGATGATGGACGATATGCGCCGTCAGGCAGAACGGTTCGGTACACAGTTTATAGCGAGCGTAGTTACCCGTGTTGATTTTGCGAGTACCCCGAAAAAGGTATGGTTGGAGGATGAGAGTGCGTATGAAGCCGATACGGTGATAGTAGCGACGGGTGCGAGTGCCAAGTATTTGGGAATTTCGTCGGAGGAGGAATATAAAGGTCGCGGTGTATCGGCGTGTGCCACATGTGACGGGTTTTTCTATCGGCAGAAGACGGTAGCAGTAGTCGGCGGAGGCGATACGGCTTGCGAAGAAGCGTTGTATTTGGCGGGATTGTGCAAGAAAGTGTATATGATTGTCCGGAAGCCATATCTGCGTGCAACAGAGATTCTGCAGAAAAGGGTGTTTGACAATGCGAAGATAGAGGTACTGTTTGAGCGCAATACTATCCGCTTGACAGGGGAAACGAAGGTGGAAGGTGCAGACCTTGTGTATCGTAAGGGTGAGGCAGATGAGCGCAACGAGCATATAGCGATAGACGGATTCTTTTTGGCAATAGGTCATCGCCCCAACACGGCATTGTTCAGAGAGTATCTGCAATGCGACAAAGAGGGGTATATTGTGACAGAAGGGGACAGTCCCCGTACGAACATAGCGGGTGTATATGCGGCAGGAGATTGTGCAGACCCCCATTACAGGCAAGCCATAGTAGCAGCCGGTTCGGGTTGCAAGGCCGCCATAGAAGCAGACAGGTATTTGAAGTCGTTGTAGGATGAAAGTATGCCTTAGAGCCATAGAATGGTGTGGCTCTAAGGCATACTTTCAATTAACAATTAATAATTAACAATTAATATACGCGGTGGGGTATAGGCACGATGACCTTTCGTTGATTGTTGGAAGAATGTTCTTCATT
>CAVHKB010000060.1:0-11883 GCA_963636305.1 Prevotella sp. P5-108 | reverse complement strand
TCCTATATTCGTCCTATATGCGTCCTATATAAAACCTATATAAATCGTTTGGAATGGGTAGTATTTACGGGGCGGGACGAAGAGTAGTTCTTATATTATACAGAGCAAAACGGGGGCATCGGATGATTAATGTTTATCCTTAAAGGTATATGCATTTTAGGAATTCGGAAACGGAAGAGAATGTAGATGTCAGGGCAGATGAAGGCATCTGGTTCAGTTGATATGCCGAATCACTTTGCAAGGGTTTCCGACGGCGATGCTATTCGCAGGGATATTGTGCGTGACCACCGAGCCTGCACCTATTGTGCAGTTGTCTCCGATGGTGACACCCGGCAAGACCGTCACAGAGCCACCTAACCAACAGTTGCTGCCGATGGTAATCGGTTTCGTCCACACGCGAAAAGAGTTGCGTTCTACGGGGTTTGTGCTATGACAGGCGGTGTAGAGCGACACATTGGGACCGAAAAAGACATGGTCGCCTATGGTAACCGTTCCTCCATCGAGTATGGTGAGGTGGTAGTTGGCAAAGAATCCGTTGCCGACATGGATGTGCGAGCCATAGTCGCAATAGAAAGGCGGGGTGATGTAGGAATCATCGTGGCAAGTGCCTAATAAGTCGTGTAGCAACGATTGCTGTGCGGCAATGTCGGTTACGGGCAGCGTATTGTAGCGTTGGCATAGTTCTCTGCAACGAAAGACCTCTTGCAGAAGCGCAGGGTCGTTGGCATCGTACTCCAAGCCTGCAAACATTTTTTCTTTCTCTGTCATGGTCGGTGGGTTGTTGTTCGTATAAGGTTTATCGGAATAGTGCAATGGGAAAGAGAGTGAAATGGATTGATAATGTAATGGTTGAAGCAGATGTAAGGTTTCGTTGGGTATATTGTACCCTACTCTCTTTGCGAGGTATGGTTAGCAGTGTGGCGTCAAAAAGTATGCCAGTTGATTGCTGTCAAATGCTCTTACGGCGAAGGGACGAGAATGGCAGAATGTAGGTGTCTTCGCTGTTCGTTCGATTGCGCTATTCACGAGAGAGTGATACAGAATACTATAGGGGGATTGGTAATCGGTGAATCGGGACCGAAGAGAGCGGGTATATTAGTCTTGTAGAGGGAGTTGTAGTCCTGTGCGGGAATGACACCGCCGGCAATGACTATGATGTAGGGGCGACAGAGTTTCTTCTACTCGGCAATCACTTGCGGGATAAGCGTTTTGTACGCTGCAGCCGACGAACGGACAAGTGATACATGGGCATCGTTCTCTATGGCTTGCTTGGAGGATGCGGCAGAAGTTGAGGACAACGATTTCATAATCTGTTTTGAGAGATATTTTGATATGTGAGAAAGTATATGTATCTTTGCGGCAGAGTAATAACAAAAGCCATATAATGCCTATGTAACAAAACAGTCATTCAATTGCACAAGATACAAAGATAGCGTTATCTTTATCTCACACATCCTATAAAATCGCCAATTTAACAGATGTAGTTGTGAAGTAAAGTTCAACGCCTACTCGTTTGAGTGGGCTTTACTTCGTAGATTCAACTACATAGGCGTTTGGCGATGCCTTTAGGATGTGGATTAAAAAAGTTTAGTCCACTTTTTTGTGCCTTGTCGAACAACGGACAGGAATTCAAAGCAAAAACAGGAAGACACTTCTAATAGACCTTTGAACCGCCAATAAATGATATCATCAACTAATAATCATTGAATCAACTAAAAACAAAGTATTATGAAAAGATTTGTATTTTTCATGATGGCACTATTTGCCACAAGCAGCCTTTGGGCGGGCAGCAACTTGAGTTACACCATAACAAGCAGTTCCTATCCGTACACCGCTAAGGTTGTCTATTCGGATACATACAAGGAGTTAACATCGGTTACTATACCTGCTACCGTAACGGATGTTAATGGCGTGACTTATAGTGTAACGAGTATAGATGGTAATGCTTTCTTTTTATGTGCCAATCTTATTTCCATCACTATTCCAAACAGCGTAGATACTATTGGGGATGGGGCTTTCATAGGTTGCTCAAGTCTTACCTCTATCACTATCCCCAACAGCGTAAGGAGTATTGGAAGAAGTGCTTTCTCTGGTTGCACTAAACTTACCTCTATTGTTGTTGCAAGTGGCAATACCGTGTACGATAGTCGTCAGAATTGTAATGCAATTATAAAAACTGCCACGAATACACTCACGCACGGCTGTAAAACAACAATTATTCCCAACAGCGTAGAGGGTATTGGAAAGGATGCTTTCGCTCTTTGCGATATTACCTCTATTACGATCCCAAATAGCGTAACTTTTATAGGAAACACGGCTTTCATAAGTTGCAACCTTACCTCTATCAATATCCCAAATAGCGTAACTATTATCGGATATAAAGCTTTCTGTAATTGCGAAGGTCTTACATCTATTACTATCCCAAATAGTGTATCCTTTATCGGAGATAGGGCATTCGATGAGTGTACCAGTCTTACCTCTGTGGTGTGGAATGCAAAGGATTGTGACGGGTTGCATAATAATAAAGTTTTGGGGCTTGGATTAGGATGGAGTAGTTATGAAGATTCTCCGTTTTATTATATAAGGGAAAATATTAAATCCTTTACCTTTGGCAATGAGGTAGAAACTATTCCCTCCTATCTTTGCTATGGTATGAGTAATTTGACATCTATCAAAATCCCCAACAGCGTAACGAAAATTGGAGAGGATGCGTTCTATAATGTGCCGAATGTCATATACAAAGGAACCGCTACAGGAGCACCTTGGGGAGCAAAAAGTATCTCAAGGTAAATAGCATATAATTAACTACAACAACCGCTGTTTGCTCTTTACGAAACAAAGGGACTGCCGACCGATTGGGCGGGCAGTCCCTTTATTTTACTCCAACAGGAAGTATATACCACTCTTGTCGAAGGATTTATTGGCACATTACTCTTGCATCAAGAGTTCCATAATGGTGCAAGCGGATTTGGCAACCGGAGAACCCGGACCGAAGATAGCCGCTACACCTGCCTTATAGAGAAAGTCGTAGTCCTGTGCGGGGATGACACCACCCGCAATGACCATAATGTCGGGACGACCGAGTTTCTTTAACTCGGCAATCACTTGCGGGATAAGCGTCTTGTGTCCTGCAGCGAGCGAACTGACACCCAAGACATGGACATCGTTCTCTACGGCTTGCTTGGCTGCTTCCTCCGGAGTCTGGAACAACGGTCCCATATCCACATCGAAGCCGCAATCGGCATAACCTGTGGCTACCACTTTGGCACCACGGTCGTGACCGTCTTGCCCCATCTTGGCAATCATAATACGAGGTTGACGACCTTCTTTCTTGGCAAAGGCTGCAGTGAGTTCCTGTGCACGGATAAAATCACTGTCATTTTTGGTTCCTGATGCGTACACGCCTGAAATAGTTCTAATGGTTGCTTTATATCGTCCTACTACCTTCTCGCAAGCGTCGGAGATTTCTCCCAGACTGGCGCGAAGTCCTGCGGCTTTTACCGCCAAATCGAGCAAGTTGTGCGAGCATTTCTTGCCGTCTGCCCACTCTTGTACGGTAGTCGTAATCTCGGCAAGCGATTCTTGCACCGCTTTCTCATCACGATTGGCACGCAGTTCTTTGAGTCGAGCCACCTGCTCTTCGCGCACGGCCGTGTTATCGATTTCGAGAATATCAATGGGGTCTTCGTGGTCGAGGCGATACTCGTTGACACCGATAATCTTCTGTGTACCAGAGTCGATACGCGCTTGCGTGCGGGCAGCGGCTTCCTCGATACGCATTTTAGGAATGCCCGTCTCGATAGCAGCTGCCATACCGCCTAATTTTTCAATCTCTTGGATATGCTCCCATGCCTTGTCCATCAACTCTTGGGTGAGCGTCTCGACATAGTACGAGCCGCCCCACGGGTCAATTTCTTTACAAATCTTGGTTTCTTCCTGAATGTAAATCTGTGTATTACGAGCAATACGAGCCGAGAAGTCGGTAGGCAGGGCGATTGCCTCGTCGAGTGCGTTGGTGTGAAGCGACTGGGTATGTCCGAGTGCGGCACCCATTGCCTCGATACAAGTACGACCGACATTGTTGAATGGGTCTTGCTCCGTGAGCGACCAGCCGGAAGTTTGGCAGTGGGTACGCAACGCCATCGACTTGGGGTTCTTGGCACCGAACGATTTGACAATCTTTGCCCACAGCATACGACCTGCACGCATCTTGGCTATCTCCATGAAGTGGTTCATACCGATAGCCCAGAAGAAGGACAGACGTGGTGCAAAGGCATCGACATCCATACCCGCATTGATACCGGCACGCAGGTATTCCATACCGTCGGCAAGTGTATAAGCCAACTCGATGTCTGCCGTAGCACCCGCCTCCTGCATGTGGTAGCCGGAGATGGAGATAGAGTTGAACTTCGGCATCTTCTGTGAGGTATATTCGAAGATGTCGGCGATAATCTTCATCGAGAACTTAGGCGGATAGATGTAGGTATTACGCACCATGAACTCCTTGAGAATATCGTTCTGGATAGTACCGGCCATCTCTTCGAGTTTGGCACCCTGCTCCAATCCCGCATTGATATAGAATGCCAAGATAGGCAGCACGGCTCCGTTCATGGTCATGGAGACGGACATCTTGTTCAACGGAATCCCCGCAAAAAGGACTTTCATATCCTCCACGGAGCAAATACTTACCCCCGCTTTTCCGACATCGCCCACGACACGCATATTGTCGGCATTATAGCCTCGGTGGGTAGGGAGGTCGAACGCCACAGACAGCCCCTTCTGTCCGCTGGCAAGGTTACGACGATAGAATGCGTTGGACTCTTGTGCCGTGGAGAAACCTGCGTACTGACGAATGGTCCAAGGACGCAGCGGATACATGGCACTATACGGACCACGCAAGAAAGGCGGAATACCCGACACATAGTCGAGATGCTCCATTCCCTCGAGGTCTTCTTTGGTATAAATCGGCTTGACATCGATGAGCTCCGGTGTCTGCCAATTAGCTTCGTTGGCTCCTTCTACATGCGAAGCAGCCACTTTGTTGATATCAATATCTTTGAAATTGGGTTTCATACGGCTACTTATTTAAGAAGTTGTTTATTGAGATTGCGGAGGGTGTCGAGGACATTACAACGGACATGGATGAAGTTCTCAATGCCGAGTTTCTGCAAGTCTTCCATACATACAGGCGCACCGGCGACAATGAATATCTCCTTAGCACCTTGCAGTTTCTTCCATGCCTCCGGAGCAAGCGTTGCATACTCATCATCACTCGAGCAGAGTACGATGATGTCCGCTTTGGCCTTACGAGCAGCCTTGATACCTTCGGCAACGGTCTTGAAGCCGTTGTTGTCGATTACTTTATAGCCTGCGCAGGCAAGGAAGTTGCACGAGAACTGTGCACGCGCAATACGCATAGCAAGATTGCCGATGGTGAGCATAAATGCCACAGGTTGTTTCATGGCAGCCTCCGTCTCTAAACGCAATGCCTCAAACTCTTCTGCTGCACGGGCAACCGGCAGAGCCGGAATCTGGTTGCTGCGAGTAGCACAGCAGCCGCAACCGCAGTCGGTGTTCTTTATCTTATTAGCGGCTTTTTCCGTGAAGTTAGGATATTGGTTCGAGCCGAGCAGCACCTCTTTGCGCTTGGCGACATCGGCAAGACGCTTGGTGAGGTTCTCCTGAATGGCGGCTTGCACTTTGCCTGCCGCCACCATCTCGTACATACCGCCCTGCTCTTGGATGGCGAGGAATTGTTTCCATGCCTCGGTGGCAATGGCGTGGGTAAGGTTCTCGAGATAGAACGAGCCTGCTGCGGGGTCAACTACCTTATCGAAATGCGCTTCCTCTTTGAGCAACAACTGTTGGTTGCGGGCAATACGCTCGGCAAAGTCGGTCGGCTGCTCGAAGGTAACATCGAACGGCGTAACGACAATCTCATCGACACCTGCAATGGCAGCCGACATAGTCTCCGTCTGCGAGCGCAACAGGTTGACATACGCATCGAAAATTGTCATATTGAAGCGGCTCGTTTCGGCACTGACATTCATTTTGGCTGCCTCTTTGAGGGCAGCGGTGAATACAGGCGCCTTGTAGGCCTCGACAATCTTTGCCCACAGCAAACGGGCGGCACGGAACTTGGCAATCTCCATAAAGTAGTTGCCACCGATACCCATATTGAAACGAATGGCGTTTGCGGCTTTGTAATTCGGCACGCCAGCCTCGGTGAGCATGGTCATATAGTCGGCACCCCACGCCAATGCATACGCCAACTCTTGTGCGCAGTAGGCACCGGAGTTGTTGAGTATCACGGAGTTAACTCCTACAACACGATAGCCGGGCAACGACTTGGCGGCTTTGACTACGGCTGCAATCTTGGCGGATACTACCTCACGGGGAAGCAATTTGCCTTTGAGGAGCATATTCCGAATGGGGTCAACATTGATAGAGCCCTGCAGATGTTTCACATCGTAGCCCATACGCCCATAGTAGCGCACCAAGATGTTCGCCAACTCGGGAGCGGCACAGGGACAAATGGTGAAGTTGATAGTGATGGCATCGGCTTTGATGTCGTTGAGCAGGTTCTTGATAAAGCGATAGTTGAGTTTCTCTTTGTCGAGACAGAACCCGAGCGAGGTGATGCCTTTGTTCAGTACTTCGAGGGCTTTGGCGTTGGCTTTGCGTGCATTCTTGCAGGCGCAGATATTCTGCCGAATAGCCCATTCGTTGTTGGTCTTGGTACCCCGCACATAAGGGAATTCACCCGGTGCGGAAACGGTTGTTTTGAGTCCTTTGAGGTCTTCGCGCCGATAAAACGGCTGTACATTGAAGCCCTCTGGAGTGCGCCAAACTAACTTCTTGACGAAGTCGGCGCCTTTGAGGTCGGTAATGATTTTCTCCTTCCAAGTCTTGGTAGAGATAGGTGGAAAATCAGCCAACAAATTCAATTTTTCTTCTGCCATGATATTATATGATAATAATGTTAGTCATTACACATAAACAATGGCTGCAAAGTTATAAATAAATCTACGGAACAACAATACGATTGGAGAAAATTATTGCGTTTGATTGATACCAACAGACCTTAATCCCTTTAGAATTTGCCACAACTGCATTTGTATGTAAATCCCCACTCATTAAAAGGGTCATGTCATTTTGTACTTAATTTTAGTCCTATAATGGCAATCGGGTGAATTCAACAAACAAGAGTTCATAATCAACCACTCCAACAATGATTAAGCCCTTTTGCAATATCAATGCTAAAGATTTGTTGGTTTCAGGGAAATACTCTACCTTTGTACGCAGAGAGAATAGTATGTAGTTCATAGAAATATCAATTGTTGCCCTCGCATAGAAAGATAACGAGTTATGGCAGAAATACCACAAATAGTTAGACAGACAGCCGAAGAGAACGGTTTCAATAGCGTTCAATATGTATGTGACTACAAAGGTGCAAAGGTTTATTCGGTTGGCATATTTGACCAAAAAACAGGGATGTATGAGCCTATAGGACTACCAACATTCCTGCTACTGAAGAACAATCAAGTCAGGTTTGCAGATGACAATGAAAGCGAAGTGTTATTTTCGCGCCTTTAAGAAGCGTTGAGCAAATTTCGGGTTGATTAGTTTATCATCTATACGAAGCACTCCTATCTTGTTGTGCTTCATTCGTTTTATATAACTATTGTAGAAGTCGATTACACTACCTTTTTGACCCGTTTGTGGGTCATAATATAGTAGTTCGCCTGTGTTAGTCCTTTCTGCGATAAACACATGGGCAGAACGACCTTTCCAAGCGCAATACACCTCATATCTTCCAGTCAATTGTGTATGGTTGTCAATGAATGTTGCCTTTGCCAATGTCGTACTATCAATACTATTTCCAGACCAAGTATAGGTCGCGACCGTTCTGTCTGCATTGAGATAACGCTGCAACCAATTTACGCTTTTTTTTGAGCAGAATTGGTCAAAATCACGCTCTTCTATGTAACTTTTGGCGATAGGATTAGGCATTGCTTCAACATTGAAACCCCGTCGGCGAAGTTCGTAGGTCATGGTGCAGGTTTGGCAATTATGTGCATAGCCAAGTTTTTTGTAATTTTCAATACCATACATTGGATTGCATTTTCCCTCATTGGCTTCTGTGAAATTCATTATCTTGCCTTGCATTACGGGGAGGGCTTGGTTCAACTCCTTGATGTTTTTCAAGACTTCAGGCGTGAAGTCAGCGTACTTTTTGTTATACTTCATGGCGGCTACATATTCTGCATTCGTTTCATACGGCATTTTCAGGGCGTACCAATTCTTGTAACCTGTTGGTAAGTATTTCTTGTTGTCACTGATGAAATAAGGCGTAGATGTGCTTCTTTTCGCCCTCTCTTCATTCTGCGTAATCCAATCAGTGAAAGCCTGCGGCACATCATTGACACGGTTCACGCTGTCTTTGGACGGTTCTTCGCCGTTGAGTATGGCTTGGTTCTCTACCATAAGTTCTTTTTCCGTCTTGAGTATCTGTACCACATAACAGCGGCAGTGTGGATGCCAGCCTGTGAACTTGAAATCCTTTGGGTAGCGTCCATTCTCGTCAACCCGCAGTATTTACCCTTATTTGTGATAATTTTTCATGTATTTGGAGGATATAATAGGGGGGTTCTTGTTTTTTATGATAATTGACGACCATACGCCACAGGCGTCCGTTTCCAAAAGTCTTGATACGGTTGCCCTAACCAAAGATTTGTTGGTTTCAGGGAAATACTCTACCTTTGTACGCGGGGAGAACAGTGTGTAGTTTATAGAAATATCAATTGTTGCTCTCACATAGAAAGATGACGAGTTATGGCAGAAATACCACAAGCAGTTATTAAAGCGGCAGAGGGTCGCAAGCATTTAGGTGGCACTCTGCAATTAGAATAAGGATTAAAACGTGACCCGTAGGTGGAGCGTAGGTGGAGCGTGGGTGATGCGTAGGTGATGCGTAGGTGAAGCGTGGGTGAAGTGTGGGTGAAGTGTAGGTGGAGCGTAGGTGGAGCGTAGGTGACTCATACATCATATTCAAGACAAATAGGGATTAAACGCGTAGCGGGGCTGGAAGTGCCGATTACATACTAAAGCGCAAACATAAATACATATACGCAGAGAGGAAAATAACCAATGCAAAATAGGGTATAGCAAAGGCTACAGACAATGGTTCTCTGCAAGCGGAATGTTTGATTATTGATGTGCGAATGAACCTACATACACAGATATGACGGCAGAGAGTGCCTTGTGCAATCTGTAAATAAGTTATAACTTTGCCCATTGTAAACAACAAGGAACGAACTATGTCGCATATTAAAGATTTTACACTACCTATTGCGATGGTATTAGGAGTATTGTGCTACCGATGGTTGTATCCATTGACTCCGATAACCCCATATTTGATATTCGTCATGCTTTTCTTCACTTTTTGTAAAGTGGATATTCGTGCAATGAAGATACAGCGTTGGCATTGGTATTTGTTAGCCTTTCAATTGATAGTAAGTATAGGGTTGTTTTTTTTATTGCGCCCACTTAATTTGTTGTTGGCACAAGGTATAATGCTTTGTGTGTTGATGCCGACAGCAACTGCTGCCGCGGTTATTACGGGGAAATTAGGCGGGAGCGTTGAACAACTGACGACCTATACACTCTTAAGCAATTTTGCAGTGGCGTTGTTTGTACCTGCATTCTTCCCTGTGATGTACCCTGACGCACATATTGGTTTCGTACAAGGCTTCTTAACCATATTGAGCAAAGTGTTTCCTCTGTTGATAGGTCCATTTGTAGCCGCGCTACTTCTGCGAATTGTCTATACTGCTACATTTCATAAACCTCTTCGCTTGTCAGGTTTCTTCACTAATTTACCATTCTATCTATGGGCTTTCTCGTTGGTTATACTAATGGCAAGCACTACTTATTCACTGATTTATGAGGAGTACGACAAATGGGCAGCCGTGCTTTTAGCAGTGGGTGCACTATGTATGTGCCTTCTTCAGTTTATTGTCGGGCGAGGTATAGGCAAGCGGTATGGAGCGACTATCTCTGCAGGACAGGCGTTAGGACAAAAGAACACCATATTAGGGATATGGATGGCACATACCTACCTTTTGCCTTTGTCGGCATTAGGTCCTGCGGCGTATATTGTATGGCAGAATGTGTTCAACAGTTGGCAACTTTGGAAAAGTGCGAAAGAAAAAAGGACTGAAGAACAAGGATAGTTATTCCAAGCAAGACGCAACGCTGTACTCTGTGCGGGACACGGTATTGTTGTGCCATTTGAAACAAATGTGTATCTTTGCGAATAGATAAACAAATGAAACGCTTATGATTATGACTCCTACGCTTATACTGACAGTTATTGTATTGTATTTTTGTCTGCTTTTTACGGTCAGTTGGTGGGCTGGTAAGAAGACTGATAATGCCGGTTTTTTTTCGGGTAACAGACAGAGTAACTGGGTCCTTGTGAGTTTCTCTACGATTGGTGCGGCTATTTCAGGAGTAACCTTTGTGAGTGTACCAGGCATGGTAAATGGTGCAGGGTTCTCTTATATGCAGATGGTATTGGGCTTTACGGTGGGTCAGTTGATAGTGGCATTTGTGTTAGTGCCTTTGTACTATAAGATGAATCTGACGAGTATCTACGAGTATTTGCGCGAGCGATTTGGGGTGTATAGTTACAAGACGGGCGCATGGTTTTTCTTTATCAGTAAGTTATTAGGTGCGAGTGTACGGTTGTTTGTAGTGAGTGCGGTGTTGCAATTATTGGTGTTCGGTCCATTAGGCTTGCCGTTTGCATTGAATGCTATATGTACAGTAGGTGTGGTTTATTTATGCACTTTCAGAGGTGGTGTCCGCTCATTGGTGTGGACCGATTTACTGAAGACACTGTGTTTGATATTATCCGTTGCATTATGTATCGTCTTTATTCTGAGGAGCGGAGTTGGTTTTGACGGCATAACTCATTCCGAGAATGCCCGTTGGTTTTTCTTTGATGATATAAATGACCCCCGTTACTTTTGGAAACAATTTTCAGCAGGTATATTTTTGTTGATTGCCACTACCGGGTTGGACCAGGACTTGATGCAGCGTACTTTGTCGTGCAAGAATTACAAGGAGAGCCAAAAGAATATCGTTGTAGCAACAATAGTGCAGTTTTTTGTTATCCTGTTGTTTCTATTATTGGGTTGGTTACTCTACACTTATGCAGATAGCAAAGAGATAGACTTGAGTGGCTTGCAAGGTGATGATGTGTTTCCTTATTTGGCGACGGGCGGTTATTTTCCGATTATTGTCGGGGTGCTGTTTATCATAGGCTTTATAGCCTCTGCCTATTCGGCAGCAGGGAGTGCGCTTACTGCATTGACGACCAGTTTCAGTATTGACATATTGAACAGTAAGGAGCATGAAGCGGACAAAGTAGCGAGAACGAGGAAGATAGTGCATATCGTTATGGCAGTGTTGATGGCGGGTTGTATATACATCATTTGGTTACTGAATAACGATTCAGTTATTCAAACCGTTTATAAGATAGCGTCCTATACTTATGGTCCGCTGTTGGGTATATTCTGCTTTGGTATATTGACAAAGGCAGAAGTACGCGACAAATGGATACCTTTGGTTGCAGTGTTGTCGCCGATATTGTGTTTGATATTGGATATACACTCCAAAGAATGGTTTTCGGGTTATGTATTCAGTCACGAGCGATTAATACTGAATGCCTTGTTTACCTTTGTGGGAATGTGTTGCCTCATCAAAAAGAGCAAATAGCAGTATGGCGGGATGACGCGTTGCAGACCTATCGGACGACCAAATGACTGCGTGACAAGGGATTTCTGATTGTGTGGGGTGGAATTTGATACCTCTTTT
>CAVHKB010000059.1:0-12083 GCA_963636305.1 Prevotella sp. P5-108 | reverse complement strand
ATTTTCTTTGCTTCGTTTCTTTTGTTCATGCAAAAGAAATGAAGAACATTCTTCCATCCAACAACGAAAGGTCGTACTGCCTATATCATACTGCGCATGTTAATTGTTAATTATTAATTGTTAATTATTAACTTCATGCAATCTCTCTCCCCCCACTCACCTCATCAACCCCAATCCACCACAAGGTAACCATAAACCCCGTTTCACGGTAACCTTATATTCTTTTCTTTCCTTTCGCCCGCATCAAAATAACCCTACCTTTACATCGGAATAATAAACATAACCTACAAAATGTACACAATGAAAAAACTTACTTGCCTTTTCTTATTTCTCTCTTGTCTTGGCACAAGACTCTTATATGCCGAAACTTATGATGTCATCGTACTGCAAGACCAAACACAAATCGTCTGCACCATCACCGACATAACAGAAACGATGGTTTCATATACCCGCAACGACCGACCTAAAACAATCACCTTTTCCACACCTATGGAAAAGATTGAGCAAATCATATTCAGCGACGGAACAATCGCACAGATAACGGCTGACAGCACCTCAACACAACCGACACAACCTGAACCCACAACCACAACTTCGATGGAAGAACCCACAATATCTATCCAATATACTACAACACAAACATCTGACACACAGACTGCTACAACGCAACCTGCAACCACTGTCACTAACAAACGAATCTACCGCGACAAACATGAATATATGTACAACGACACATATATCAGTGAGAAAGAGGTGGAAAACCTTATCAGTAAAAACTATGCAGCCAACGAAAAATGGCAAAAAGCAAAACGCGAAATCACTGCAGGGTGGATCGTAACAAGCATCGGAGGCGTATGTGTAATAGGCTCTATGGCTTGCATACCTGCAGGAAGCACCGTTGTCTTGTCTTTGTGCCTCGGCGGATTGGCATGCTCATCAGTAGGGTTGGGACTTGCATTAGGCTGTGCTAAAAATTTCGACAAAGCAATCGATATATACAATGCGCAACTCAATACCACAACTGAACTGCACCTCTATGCTGACCCCAATGGAGTAGGGTTGGCACTCCGTTTCTGAACCTATATCGCCATTCTGTTCTCAAATAGAATGTTGTAGGCATCGCAGGCTTTCCGTGATGCACTTGCCTTCCTGCGCTCTGTTGATATTTGTTCTTGCGTATATGCAGAATTTAACATACCTTTGTATGCGAAATAAGACGCAGTAAACAATATGGCAGACGACAAGAAAATCATCTTCTCAATGGTGGGTGTAAGCAAGAGTTTCAGCCCACAGAAACGAGTACTGAACAACATCTACCTTTCCTTCTTTTACGGGGCTAAAATCGGCATCATTGGTTTGAATGGTGCAGGTAAGTCCACCCTGATGAAAATCATTGCAGGAGTAGAGAAAAACTACGAAGGCGAAGTGGTATTCTCTCCGGGCTACACTGTGGGATACCTCGAACAAAATCCCAAACTCGACCCTGATAAAACCGTTCGGGAATGTGTACAAGAAGGAGTGCAGTCCGTCATGGATATGTTGCACGAATACGATGCAATTAACGCTGCTTTTGCAGAACCAGATGCCGACTTCGACAAACTACTCGCCCGACAAGCAGAACTGCAGGACAAACTCGACAGCAGCGACGCTTGGAACATCGACCAAAAACTCGACCGCGCAATGGACGCATTGCGTTGCCCTGACGACAACGCATATATAAAGAACCTGTCAGGTGGAGAACTCCGAAGGGTAGCGTTATGCCGACTTCTCTTGCAGCAACCTGACATATTGCTGCTTGATGAGCCGACTAACCATTTAGACGCAGAATCAATTGACTGGCTCGAACAACACCTGCAACAGTACCCTGGTACGGTTATATGCATCACCCACGACCGCTATTTCCTCGACCATGTAGCAGGCTGGATTCTTGAACTCGACCGTGGAGAAGGAATACCATGGAAAGGTAACTACTCCTCATGGTTAGAGCAGAAAACGGCTCGTATGGCTCTGGAAGAAAAGCAGGCAAGTAAAAGGAGAAAAACACTGGAAAGGGAAATGGAATGGATCCACATGGCACCTAAAGCCAGACAAGCAAAAGGAAAAGCGCGTCTTGCTGCCTACGACAAAATGCTCAACGAGGAACAGAAAGAAAGGGAAGAAAAACTCGAGATATTTATACCAAACGGACCTCGTTTAGGAAACAAAGTAATCAACGCCGAAGGCGTAGCAAAGGCGTTTGGCGATAAAGTATTGTTCGAAGACCTGAACTTCATGCTGCCGCCCAATGGCATTGTAGGCATCATCGGTCCTAACGGCGCAGGCAAAACAACCCTCTTCCGTATGATAATGGGGATGGAACAACCCGACAAAGGTACTTTTTCGGTAGGCGAAACAGTCAAAATCGGCTATGTGGACCAGGTTCACTCTAATATCGACCCCGAAAAAACGGTCTTCGAAACTATCGCAAACGGCACGGAATACATCCGTGTAGGGGGTAGGGAAGTAAATGCACGCGCCTATCTTAGTCGTTTCAACTTTACAGGCAGCGACCAGGAAAAAAAGTGCGGCGTACTGTCTGGCGGAGAGCGAAATCGCTTGCACCTCGCTCTCACATTGAAGTCAGAAGCAAATGTGCTACTACTCGACGAACCAACAAATGACATCGATGTAAATACATTGAGAGCATTAGAAGAGGGACTCGAAAATTTTGCGGGATGTGCAGTAGTCATCTCCCACGACCGATGGTTCCTCGACCGTATATGCACCCATATTCTTGCATTCGAGGGTGATTCCAAAGTCTTCTGGTTCGAGGGGGACTATTCTGACTACGAAGCAAACAAAAAGATGCGTCTTGGTGAGGACGCACTCACACCAAAAAGGGTACGCTATAAAAAACTAATGGAATAATCATTATGCGCGACTTCACACTGTCTAAGTATAAAGAACTGTTGCAGGAACTAATAGGTGCAGGCTACAATGCGATTACCTATGCTGACTATTGTACGCTCCCTGTACTACCCGACAAATATGTTATCTTGCGGCATGATATCGACAAACAACCTCTTCAGGCTCTTCAATTCGCAAAGATAGAAGAAGATTTGGGAGTCAAAGCCACTTACTATTTTCGTATAGTCAAACAAAGTAATAATCCCTCTGTCATTCGTGCCATTGCAGATATGGGAATGGAAGTTGGCTATCATTACGAAGATATGTCTATCTGTAAAGGTAATTGGCAACAAGCGAATAGACACTTTCAAGAGAGTATCGCTTATATTCGCAAGTTCTACCCCGTGCGTACGATATGCGTACATGGCGCGCCAAGAAGCCGTATCGATAATAAAACATTATGGGAACATGCTGATTACCACGATTATGGAGTCATCGGAGAACCCTATTTCGATACCGATTTTAATACGGTGTTCTATCTAACGGATACTGGTCGTCGATGGGATGGCTATCGTTTCTCCTTCATTGATAAAATACCCCAACAACAATCTCTGTGGACAGAAAAAGGGTGGGTTTATCATCATACCGACGATATCATCACGGCTTTGCGTAATAACACTTTCCCGCCTCGTATATTGTTAACAACACACCCGCAACGATGGCACAATGAACTATGGGCGTGGATGTACGAATGGGGAAGACAACATCTTGTTAATGTCATCAAGTATATCCTGTTCCATAAGTCTATAGGATAACTGTTTCTATTGGAAGAAACTGAAATTAACGCTACCGTACTGACGATGGCTCATAAAGTGTGGATGATTGGAAAAGTTATCCTTTGCCGAATGTTCCATAATAAACCATCCTCCGTTCTTCAATAATTCTTTCTCAAAGATAAGGTCGGGTAGAGTAGATAGTGTATCCAATTGATAAGGCGGGTCCGCAAATATAAGGTCAAACTGTTGTTGGCATAACTTTATATATCGGAACACATCTTCTCTGACGAGCGTTAGGTTTTCTATTCCAAGACTTCTGCAGGTACTGATAATAAAGTTCTGTTGAATATGTGCCTTCTCTATAGAGATAACAGTATTAGCACCCCTCGAAATAAACTCTATACCAATACTTCCTGTGCCTGCAAATAGGTCTAACACATCAATACCGTCTATACTTACTCGATTTTCTATCAAGTTAAATAAACTCTCTTTCGCAAAATCTGTAGTCGGACGAGCAGTTATCTTGGTAGGAGGGATAATTCTGCGACCTTTGTATTTACCTGAAATAATACGCATATAGTTTGTTTATTGTTCCAATGAGAGGTAGTGTATATCCAAATAGGTGCTTAAAAGCGTATTCGTGGCTAACTCATGGCTAGTAATATAAATGGGAATCTGTCTGTCGGCTGATATTTGTTCGCAAACATTCAGTAGGTAGTATAATACATCCTCTATCTTCCTAATAGGGTACACATTAGCCAATTGCAGAGTATTATCTTTGTACATCACCAAACACATTACCGTACCGCAGTGCATCACTAATACTTTGCTTGTAGAATTAAGAGAGTGACTTTTCCGCATTAAAAAAGAAATACAATGCTCTTCTTTCCCGTCACTCTCTTTCTCATGTAACACAAAGCACTTGTCTTCCTCCATATAAGTAGCGCACACTATTTGCTCTCTATTGATATGTTCTTCTAAGAAGTTAAGCCATAGGTCATTGTCTTCTTCTCTATAGAGAGCCTCTGGTACGATACAAAAATGAGGGGTATAAGAAAACAATCCATCGCCTATAGAGTCGATGGATTGTACATAAGATGATAACCTACTGGTAGTTACCATAGTTTCTGTCTATTCCCAATTACCGGCATTGTTATTCGGTGCAATAATAGAACCGAACTTCAAACCTGGATAATGGTCTAATTTTGTTTCTCTATCAACAAGATTTACTCTCTCTTGATCATCCAAGTCTGCCAAATATGTGTTGTAGTGAGTGCGAACCTCAATCAAAGGTACTTTAATACCTCTATCTGTCTGGTAATTGTTATTCGTTTCCACTTCAAAACGCACCTTGTTCGTATAAGGAACATAGATTATCTTATCAATGTTATTCTCCGAGAACTCTCCATTATAAAGTGACTGTATCAGATTCGTATAGATAGTATCACGCTTGAAATTCTCCAAACCGTTAGCCTTAATTTCTTTGGCATTACCACGAGCAATAATTCTTACTGCCTTAGCCTCTGTTAAACCGGACTCTAATTGAGCCTCAGTCAATGCACCTTCTTTCAACACCTCTTTCTTCTTTGCTGTCTTAAGGAATAATACCAATGAGTCCAAGTCTGCAGTATAATAGCCATTTTGTAAGCGAAACTCTGTTTCAGCAGTACGAATGTAAACAAGATTCTTGATAATAGCATTTTCACGCTGAGTCTTCTTCTCTTCAAAGCGAATAGGAGTAACAATACTCATAACGCATACATACGACATAAAGCAAATGGCTATGCCTAATAGAATACGGATTGTAGTTTTCATATTGGTTTATGATGTTAGATTATATTATAAATTCCACCTGTTAGGTCCCTGCTCAATAGGGAACACAAATACCCTGCAAATTTACAAAGAATATCTCAAATGTATGATATTTGTATGGGAATTTTCTGTTTTTTTTGTGCTTTTCTGTAATTTATTATACTTTTGTCTTATTAAATCGAATTGGTTATTGACTTCAAAAGAGTACTTACTCGTATATGGAAACATTATTACGCACATTAAAGGAACAATACAAGTTGTCATTCTCCTCTAATGAGGAAGAACATCTGTTGTCTTTACAACTGTCGGAGCAGGCAAAGCAAGATATAATGCAGGTGATTGATATTGTAGTAACTGAAATGGGATTGAGCAAAGTATCTGTTTTGGGTGTACTGCTACGAGGCGTTGACACAAATTGTTTGCCCAATATATATGACACACAGGTCATAACTGTAGTAGATGGATTGCATAGGGTTGATGATCTGTATAAAAAGAATAACAATGCACTTGAAACAGAGAATTTCCGTAAATTGTTACTTTCTCTTGCACAAGATGTACGAGTCGTCCTTATTATTATTGCCGACCGATTAGCCCTGATGAGAAGACTAAATACATTCCCTGACTCAGAATATAGGCAAGGTATCGCGAAAGAAACCTCTTTCCTCTATGCTCCACTGGCTCACCGTTTAGGTTTGTATGCAGTAAAAACAGAACTTGAAGATTTATCTTTGAAATATACGGATTATATCACATATAAGGATATTGCTCATACATTAAACGAGACAAAACGTCATCGAGATGCTTATATTGCCGCATTTATTGCACCTCTGAAAGAGAAACTGACAAATTTAGGCTACACCTTTACAATTAAGGGGCGTACAAAGTCTATTCATTCTATCTACAAGAAGATGCAGAAACAGAATACAACTATTGACCACATTTACGATTTATTTGCTATACGCATCATACTTGATTCTGCACCAGAGAAAGAAAAAGCAGAGTGTTGGCAAGTATATTCTGTTATTGCTGATATGTATCAACCTAATCCCAAACGATTGCGTGATTGGCTATCAATACCGAAATCGAATGGGTATGAGAGTTTGCATACAACGGTTTTAGGCCCTGAAAATAAGTGGATTGAAGTGCAGATACGCACACGGCGTATGGACGAAATAGCAGAAAAAGGTGTTGCTGCTCATTGGAAGTATAAAGGCATCCAAGCAGAAACAGGAATGGATGAGTTCCTTAAAGGTGTTCGTGAGATATTGGAGAATCCTAACGTGGAAACAAAAGATGCTATTAACGATTTCCGTCTCAATCTATACGAACACGAAGTCTTTGTCTTTACGCCAAATGGTGATTTGTATAAACTACCTCAAGGGGCTACTATACTTGATTTTGCTTTTGCTATTCACACTTCGTTAGGGACTCATTGTGTAGGAGGAAAGATTGGTGGCAGAAATGTGCCAATTAAGTATGTATTGCGTAATGGTGACCAAATTGAGATACTGACATCACCTCAACAGAAACCTTCACAAGCATGGCTACAGATAGTGTGTACCTCTAAAGCACGGAATAAGATACGCCAAATGCTTAAGGAAATTGAGAATAAGGATGCTGCAGATGGTAGAGAGTTATTGGATAGGCGTTTTCGCAATTGGAAGATAGAATATAATGAAGGTCTTATTAGTCGTTTGGCAAAGAAATTAGGATATAAAGTAGTAACTAATTTTTATCAAGCACTGTCACAAGGAAGTCTTGATATTCATAACATAAAAGAAGTATATCTTGAGTTGGAACGGATGGATACAGTACAAGATACAACAACTACTGTATCTGCCGAGAACTATACGGCTTCTTATACTCCAATAGAAAACACAGCGCGCGATGAGTTAGTTATTGATAGAGACCTTAAGAATATAGATTACAAATTAGCCAAGTGCTGTAATCCGATATTTGGTGATGAGATATTTGGTTTTGTTAGTGTGACGAATGGTATTAAGATTCACAGAAAGAATTGTCCTAATGCAGAACAAATGAAAGAGCGTTTCCCCTATCGTATTGTTCCTGCGAGGTGGAGTGGCAAGGCCGTAGGGCAACAATATCCCATTACTTTGCGAGTCGTAGGAAATGATGATATTGGTATTGTGACCAACATTACATCTCTTATCAACAAAGAGGGCGGAATGGCTCTTCGCTCCATATCAATTGATTCACACGATGGTTTATTTGAGGGACACCTTACATTGCTTGTCAGTGATATAAATCAGTTAGAACAGATACAAAAGAAGATCAGTCAAGTGAAAGGTGTTAAGCATATTATTCGGGGATAATTGATATAATTTAATGGGGCAGAAGAGCATAGTCAATCACTTCCTGTATGTCTTTGACATAGTGGAATTTCATTCCTTTTCTGTAGAGTTCCGGTATCTCCTCAATATCTTTTTGGTTGTCTGCACAGAGGATAATTGTGTCAATACCTGCTCGTTTTGCTGCTAAGATTTTCTCTTTTATACCACCAACAGGGAGGACTTTTCCGCGAAGAGTCATTTCTCCGGTCATAGCGACCCGTTCTCTCACCTTTCTACCTGTAAAAGCCGATACAAGAGCGGTGGTCATTGTTATGCCTGCAGATGGTCCGTCTTTAGGAATAGCACCTTCCGGTACATGGATATGAACGGATTTATGTTCTATGTTCTTTTGTGCGATGCTGAATTGTTCGGCATGTGCTTTGATATATCCTAAGGCTATTGTAGCCGACTCTTTCATTACATCGCCCAAATTACCTGTCAATGTGAGGGTAGGGGACTTGCTTGGAGAAAGAGAACACTCAATAAAGAGTATCTCTCCTCCGACTTGAGTCCATGCTAATCCCGTGACAACACCGATGTATTTATTATTTTCGTACAAGTCGCGTGAATATCTGTATTTTCCGAGGTACTCTTTCAAATCTGCGGTTGTTACATTTACATTGTAATGTTCTTCCATTGCAATACGTTTGGCAATCTTCCGCATTATTGCTGCGATTTGTCGTTCTAACTCCCGTACTCCAGATTCGCGAGTATAATGGTCGATCAATGTATTTAAGACCGACTTGCCGAACTTTACCTGTGATGCTTGAATACCATGTGCTTCCAACTCTTTTGGAATAAGATGTTTGCGTGCTATCTCTACTTTCTCTTCCTGTAAATAGCCTGTCATTTCGATGAGTTCCATTCGGTCTAATAGAGGTCGAGGAATAGAATTAAGTGAGTTAGCCGTTGCTATAAACAGTACTTTACTCAAGTCGTAGTCTATATCCAAGAAGTTATCGTGAAATGTAGAGTTTTGTTCAGGGTCGAGTACTTCTAACAAGGCAGATGTTGGGTCTCCGTGATAATCAGAAGATACCTTATCTATCTCGTCCAATACGAATACAGGGTTAGACGATTGCACCTTTTGTATGCTTTGAATAATTCGTCCGGGCATCGCCCCTATATATGTCCGCCTATGTCCACGAATCTCCGCTTCATCGTGTAAGCCTCCTAATGAGATGCGAGCATATTTTCGATTCAATGCTTCTGCGATGGACTTACATAGTGATGTTTTGCCCACACCTGGAGGGCCGTAAAGACATATAATAGGAGATTTTAGGTCCCCTTTCATTTTGAGGACTGCAAGATACTCGAGAATGCGTTCTTTGACTTTCTCCATACCATAGTGGTCTCTATTAAGTATTTTCTCCGCATTTGTCAGGTCGAGATTATCAATAGTACACTCATTCCAAGGGAGTGAGAGCATAGTATCCAAATAATTTTGTTGGGTCGAGTATTCAGGCGATTGGGTAGGGATACGCTCTAATTTCTTGAGTTCCGTCTGAAAGATTTTGGATACTTCTTCGTTCCACTTCTTTTGTTTTGCCCGTTCCCGCATATCGTTGACATCTTGTTCGACAGTGTCGCCCAATTCCTTTTGGATAGTATGTATCTGTTGCTGAAGGAAATACTCCCGTTGCTGTTTGTCGATATCTTCTTTGGCTTTTTCTTGTATAGAGCGTTTGATATCCAGCAATTGCTTTTCTTTCTGCAATAGTTCTAACAGATGTACGGCACGGTCTTCCAATTTTTCTTGTTGCAACAACTCTTGTTTTGCATCAATTTTTATTGGGAAGTTGACACATACATAGTTTACGAGTGATGGGGGATTATCTATATTTTCGATAGTAAATCGTGCTTCGCGGGGCATATTGTCCCATTGTTTAATGATATTTATGGCAATATCTTTAATGCTGGCAGCCAAAGCGATAAAATGCTTGTCATCTCTGTTCGGCAGTATTTCCGGTATAACGATGACGCGTGCTTTCATATAGGGCCGTTTTGCAACGATTTCATCTACCATAATGCGCTCCATACCCTCGAGAATAATAGTGAGCGAGCCGTCAGGCATCTCGAAAGTCCGAATAACGCGTGCCGCTGCTCCCAACATATAGATGTCGTTTTCTTTCGGTTCTTGCACATCGGCATCTTTTTGGCAGCACACAGCAATCAGTTTCTCTTCTTGAAAGGCTGTTTTTACTAATTTGATGGATTTAGGTCGTGCGACAGTAACTGGCAGTAATACACCAGGAAACAACACCATATTACGCAATGGCAATACAGGTAGCACATCGCCCGTTGTGATGTGTACTTTAGTCTGCTCGTCGTTTGTACTCAATATAGGAATTATTTCGGGTTCCATATTTGTATCGTTATTTTCTGTTTCCTCTGTCGTTAACAGGTCAAAATAGTCTATCATAGTCCAATATGTTTGTCGTATATTGCATTGTACAACACTAAATATCCCTTTTATGCCAAGTGTTGCATAAAACGGTATAAACTAATTGTTGCCAGTGTATAGGCAAGAATGATACCAATATAATACTCTGCCAATTCTGCCATAATGACAGAAAGTGTAGTGTACTATGCTGGATATGTTATTTTACATAATATCAATTATGATAGATTTCAAAGGTGAATTAAAGTATTATTATCGTAGGATTGTTTCTGAATCTTACGGAGTTTCAAATGTTGATTATGTGCGTTTTGATTCGTCAGGACCTCGTTATTTTTCGGACGATTTCCCGGCGTTGTACGGATATATGCTCTGTTCACAGAGTATTTTGATTCGTCATCATAACGGTATATCTCTGCATATCTATAGAGATAAGTATAAAAATATTGTAGTCCGTTATTATGAAACCTCTCGAAAAGTTCGTGTATAGTACATGTTTGCACCCTGTCAAAGTGTCGGTGTATAATCATGTAACTCATCAGGTAGAGATGCGTGATGTCCCCTGCGGAAAGTGCTTGCACTGCCGTATGACACGTGTTTCCGAGTGGGTGACTCGTATGATATGTGAATCTCAGATGTACAAGCATGTATATTATATTACTCTTACCTATGATTCTAAAGTATTGGCGCAGCGTCCGTCCATCGCTGCCGATACTCATGCTGTAGTGCATTCGTTCAATCAGTTTCACCGTCCTCAACTTGCTCCGTTGACTTTATGTAAGCGCCACACACAATTATTTTGGAAACGTTTGCGTAAGAATAACCCGGATATATCATTTGCTTATTACCTGTGCGGTGAGTATGGTCACAATTTCGGTCGCCCTCATTATCATGCTGTTATTTGGTCCGATGATATTATCACTCCGGATATGATATTGGACGCATGGCAGCATTTGTGTACTCGTGACGCTTTGGCGTTTGAGGATTTGAAATCAGCGAAAAGCAGTAATCGTGTATATTCCTATGTTTGCAAATACCTCTTTAAGGATTTCAAGTTTAAGGACCTGCCGACATATCGGCTTCATCGGCAGTGTTATGATTCTTTATATGTTTCAGAGTTGGACCATTTGTATCGTAGTAGCGGTCTTGATGATTTCTCTAATGAATTAAATAATTATGAAAAAGTTTCCGATTTTCTCGAAAATCTGCTCGATTATAAAGAGACCCGGGCAGTGTTCTCCCGTGATGAGGAGAATTTCAAAGATACTCATACCTTTGATGGTTGGTATGCAAAAGCGTATAATCCCTTTTCAACTTGCTCTCGCAAACGTTCTATCGGTAGTAGATACGTACAGAAATACCTTTCGGAGTACCGCAAAGGAAATCTGCGTATCTTTGGCATACATGGTGAACACCTCATATTCCCTCAATTCTTTACGCGAAAGGCAAAAAAATCCCTTTGCCCGTTTGCCCCTATATCTCAGGCGAGTGGTAAGCCTAATTCAGTTACGAGTATTGTCAATATATTGTCCTATGTTTCTGACACGCAGGATTCTCTTAAGGATTTATATGCAGCTTTCTCAATGGATTATGATGATAGAACGATTCATAATAAAGCATCAGCAGTATGTGCCCGGCTCAAAGGACATTTCTTTAACGGATTAGATTTTTACGATTATGAAACCCATACATATTATATGTATGTAAAAGATAGAGTATCTCATGGATATGCTCTCGCCCGGTATAACAGGCATACAAATCAGTATCATGTATTTGATTGGTTGTCGTTGTATGATGTTATTGAGTATTTGCAGGTATTTTATGACGCTTTGTATGATACATTCTTGAAGCCTTTTGAGG
>CAVHKB010000058.1:0-12201 GCA_963636305.1 Prevotella sp. P5-108 | reverse complement strand
ATGCGTTCTGCCTGCGGGCGGCGTGGAGCGTGATTGGTTGGGATATGCGTGCCATAGAGATTGCCCGTGAGTTAGCCGCTCTGCTCAACAAACACATAGAGCACCGCCCGAATCCCGATGTCCCCGATCTGAAGCGGAAATGTATCGGATATGCGGCGGCGGAGAAGGCTTAGGCGTAAAGTATAGAAGTGCCTAATTTTATACTGCTAATTGCACGACGCCAACACACCACTGCTTCGTTACACGGAGTTATTGCTCTTTGGCAGCACCCGCCCAGCCGGTAGAGGTCAGCACCAGCGTACTGTCGCCCAAAGCAACAATGAGGAAACACTCGGCATCGTCATCGTTGTGTTTATCATGCGCACCAACTATCGCATCGGCGGTCACTCTGTTCGCCCGGTTTGCCCGTCATCTTCAACTTCCATAGCGTCCATAGTACCTACGGCAGATACCACCACACCGCAAAAGGTACTCCATGACGGACAAGTCTATATCTTCCGCAATGGCAAAACCTACACCGTGACAGCCGTAGAGGTGAAATAATAAAGACATTCCCATAACCCCTCCCGACAAGAGGGAATAACAATGCATCACAAAGGGTTGCACAATTATTCGTGTAACCCTTTGTTTTCGCCACTATTTACTACCACTTCCAAAGGATTTATATACGATTTATATAGGACGCATATAGGATGAATATAGGAAGAGCATAGAAAAAATACAAGAAAAATACGGGAAGAATCTCCAAATCTGCATCGCTTAAAATGCCTGTGGCACACCCTGCATATTAATTGTTAATTATTAATTGTTAATTTCCCGCTATGGCTCTCAACTCAAAATCAACCCACTAACAATCCCCCGAGTAACCACATTCCCCATCCTCTCCAAAAAAGACACCACTCTCTACGGTTGCATCTCCTACATTCTCTGCAAAAATAACGAATTCATTACAAATCCCCTCCTAACATTCACTCTTATCCACATAAAAAAGGGCGAGATGTTACTCCCACCCTAAATGTTTACACATCGGAATAATCCTTATTGTGTATATCATTCAAATTTTATGCTGTAAAGGTATATCTTTTCTTTGGATTCACCGAACAATTAATCATTTTTTTGCAAGTTATCTTTACACTCAATTAAGACAATTTGTAAGACAACTAAACATTCAATAATACAATATCTTTCTATGGCAACACGCAAAGTTTTAGGCTTAGACCTTGGCGTCAGTTCAATTGGTTGGGCACTTATCGAAATGGCGGACGACACACCGCAAAGTATCCTCGCAATGGGCAGTCGTATCGTTCCGCTCACGCCCGATGACAGTAATCAATTCACAAAGGGGCAGGCGATTACCAAAAATGCCGACCGCACAAAGAATCGCACCATCCGTAAGGGTTACGACCGCTATCAGCAGCGGCGGACATTGCTGACCGATGTGCTGCGCCGAAACGGTATGCTCCCGCAGCGGATGGATGAGCATATCATCGATCTTTGGGGGCTGCGCGGGCGTGCGGCCTCGGAGCAAATCAGTCTGCAAGAGTTGGGCCGTGTGCTGTATCATATCAATCAGAAGCGCGGCTACAAGCACGCCAAGTCGGACAACTCGGGCGACAAGAAGCAGACCGACTATGTACAGAAAGTCAATCAGCGTTACAGCGACCTCCACGCCACGGGGCTGACGCTTGGGCAGTATTTCTACAAGCAGTTGTGCGACACGGCAGTGCATAATCCCGACGGCAGCACCTACTATACTTTTCCGATAAAGGGTAAAGTCTATCCCCGCCAAGCCTATATCGAGGAATTCGACCGTATTATGGCGACCCAGCAGCCGTTCTATCCCGATGTGCTGACCGATGAGTTGATAGACACGCTGCGCAATCATATCATTTTCTATCAGCGCCCGCTCAAGTCGTGCAAGCACTTGGTCAGCCTCTGTGAGTTCGAGAAGCACGCACTGACCAAGCCGAATGGGCAAGTCATCTATATCGGCCCCAAGTGCGCGCCCCGCACCTCGCCCCTCGCACAACTCTGCGCCCAGTGGGAGAAAGTGAATAATATCGTGCTGACCAATCGCAGCAACGACACCTTAGAGCCGACCAACGAGCAGCGTAAAAAGATGGTCGATTTCCTCAACGAGCACGACAAAATGGGGCAGAAGGACCTGCAGCGCTTTCTCGGCATTACGCCCCAAGATGGGTGGAAGGTGCGCAAGGACCTCGAGAAAGGTCTAAAAGGCAACGACACGCTGTCGAAACTCCGTGACGCGCTCAAAGGCAAGTATCAAGACCTGCTGCAAATGAAGTTAAACATGGTGGATTCGTTGGTCGATGCCTCCACGGGCGAGGTGTTCCAAGTGGTGAGCGAGCAGGTGGATCAGGAGCCGCTCTATCGCCTTTGGCACGCGCTGTATTCCATCGACGACGAGCAGGACCTGCGCCGTACGCTGACCGCACAATTCGGCATCGACGACGAGGAGGTGCTGACCGCTCTTTGCAAAATCGACTTTGTCAAGCAGGGTTACGCCAACAAGTCGTACAAGTTTATGCGCAAGCTCCTGCCGTGGCTTATGCAGGGCTACAAGTACAGCGAGGCGTGCGAGATGGTGGGCGTCAATCACTCCAACAGCCTTACCTCGGAGCAGAACGAGGCACGCGAGCTGTTGGCCAAGCTGCCGCTGCTCGAGAAAAACGCGCTCCGTCAGCCCATTATCGAGAAAATTCTCAACCAAATGATTAATGTCGTCAATGCGCTGCGCGAGGAGTATGGCGACATCGACGAGGTGCGGGTCGAGTTGGCACGCGAACTCAAGCAGAGCCGTGAGGAGCGTGAAAATGCCACCAAGAAAAACAGCGAGAACGAGCGGGAGAACAAGGAGATAGCAGACAAAATTCAAAAAGAATATGGTCTTACGCCCACTCGTACCCGCATCCGCAAATACAAGATGTGGCGGGAGTTCGACGGGTGTTGCGCCTACTGCGGTAAGCCTATCACATTAGCAGCGTTCCTAAACGGCGTCGAGGCAGAGGTGGAACATATCATTCCGCAGAGCGTACTGTTCGACGATAGTTATAGCAATAAGGTATGCGCCTGCCGTACCTGCAACCAAACGAAAGACAACCGCACCGGGCGTGAGTTTATGGAGCAGCAGGGCGAGGCGGAGCTGACGGCATACCTTAACCGGGTGAACGAGGCCTACGAAGCAAATAAGATTAGCAAAACCAAGCGCAACCACTTGCTTTGGTACACCAAAGACATCCCCGAAGACTTTATCGAGCGCCAACTGCGCCAGAGCCAGTACATATCCAAAAAGGCGGTCGAGATTCTGCGTGCGGGTTTCCGCCATGTCTATACCACGAGCGGTAGCGTGACGGACTTCTTGCGCCGCCTGTGGGGCTACAACGATGTGCTCGAGCTGCTCAACCTCGAGCGGTACCAAAAGGTCGAGGGCATGACGGAGTGGAACGAGCAGAAGCACCGTGACCAAATCATCGGTTGGACCAAGCGCAACGACCACCGCCACCACGCCATCGATGCCGTCACCATTGCCCAAACGAGCCAAAGTATCATCCAGCGCCTCAATACGCTGACGGCATCGCGCGAGAATATGAGTTACGAGGTCGCCAAGGAGGCATCCGAGCGACGCTACAACGAGAAGCTCTCGCTCTTGGAGAAATGGGTGGTCATCCAAAAACACCTCTCCGTGCGTGAGGTGCAGGAGAAAGCTGCGGGCGTACTTGTCTCGTTCCGTGCGGGCAAGCGGGTTACCACGCCGGGCAAGCGGGCAGAGTACCACCACGGCAAGCGAATAGTGCGCCAGACGGGGCTGCTCGTGCCGCGCGGGGCATTGTCCGAGGAGACAATCTATGGCAAGCAGGGCGACCGCTATGTGGTTAAGTACCCGTTGCAGCACCAGAGTATGAAAGTAAAGGACATCATCGACCCGACTATTCGCCGTATTGTGCAGGCCCGCCTCGATGCGTTTGGCGGCAATGCCAAGAAGGCCTTTGCCGAGCCGCTCTATTCCGACCCCGCACAGAAGATGGAGATACACAGTGTCCGCTGTTGGATAACCCTAAATGATAAATCAATGCGTGCCGTCAAGAAGGACGCGCAGGGGCGTGAGATAGGTTTTGTCAAGACGGGCAACAACCACCACGTGGCTATTTACATCGATAAGGAGGGCAATTATCAGGAGAGGCTTGTTTCGTTCTGGGATGCCGTCGAGCGTAAACATTACGGGCTGCCTGTCGTGATAGAGGACCCCAAGGCGGTGTGGGATGTGATTCTCACGCGGCAAGACGACCTGCCGGAGAAGCTTTTAGAAGATTTTCCGCACGACGATTGGCAATTTGTTGTCTCCCTGCAGTCCAACGAGATGTTTATTCTCGGCATGGACGAGGCGGAATACACCACGGCTATGGCGAACCAAGACTACCGCACGCTGAATAAATATCTGTATCGTGTGCAGAAACTTTGCTCCAAGGATTATTATTTCCGCTTGCATGTTGAAACTAGTGTGGATGATAAGTATAATGGAAAGTTTAGTTCAACGACCAGTATGAATTTGCAGAAATTAAAGCACCCTATGAGTTTTAATGCCTTCTTCGCTCTCAATCCCCATAAGGTCCGTATCAACATCTTAGGCGAAATATCCGAAGCCAAATAAGTCTCTTAACCAAAAATCTATTACCATGATCAAACGCGTTCTTTGTTTCACCAATCCGGCTTACCTCAGCCTGCATCTGCAACAGATGGTGGTTGAGCAGCCGGCAGCCGCACCGCCCGTTGCGCCTCGTACGATACCCGTCGAGGACATCGGTGTGGTCATTCTCGAGAACAAGCAAATCACTATTACGCAGGCGTTGCTTGCCGCTCTTTTGGACAACAACTGTGCGGTCATTTCGTGCGACGACCACCACCTGCCGTCGGGGCTGTTCATGCCGCTCGATGGGCACAACTTGCAGTGCGAGCGTTTTCTTACGCAAGTCAACGCCTCCGAACCGCTCCGCAAGCAACTTTGGCAGCAGACCGTCGTGAGCAAGATTCGCTCGCAGGCGTATGTCCTGGGCACATTGCAAGTCGAGAACAAGAATATGCTTGCGTGGGCAGGCGCGGTGCGTTCGGGCGATACCGACAACCTTGAGGGGCGAGCTGCCGTCTATTATTGGCGCAATGTCTTTGGCGATGCCGATTTCCTGCGCGGGCAGTTCGACGACATCCAGAATGCCATGCTCAACTACGGCTATTCTGTGGTGCGGGCAATGATGGCGCGTGCGTTGGTGGCAGCGGGGCTGATGCCTACGCTTGGGATTCACCACCACAACCGCTACGATGCCTATTGCTTGGCGGACGACATCATGGAGCCGTATCGTGCTTTTGTCGATTTGCAGGTGCTGAAGCTCCTGCCCGAATACGATGAGGCGACAACCCTCACGCCGTCGCTCAAGCAAGCGCTCTTGTCGCTTACCACGGCGGATGTGTCTATCGATGGGCATTGCAGCCCGATGATGATTGCTATGCAGACCACAGCTAACAGCGTGCAACAATGTTTCTCGGGCGAGGCACGCAAGATTATCTATCCCGATTGGTGATGGGCACACGTTTTAGTGAATATCGGATTATGTGGGTGTTAGTTCTTTTCGACCTTCCGACGAATACCAAAAAAGACGTAAAGGAGTATGCCTTGTTCCGCAAACGCCTGTTGCAGGACGGTTTTACTATGTTTCAGTTTTCCATCTATCTCCGCCATTGCCCGAGTGCGGAGAATGCAGATGTGCATATTCGCCGAGTGCAAAATATATTGCCGCCCAACGGGAAGGTGGGCGTTCTGCGTATTACGGACAAGCAGTTTGGCGAAATGAAATTGTTTGATTGTCAGAAAGAAACCATCGCTAACCCGCCTTCTCAGCAGTTAGAGTTGTTTTAGAGTAGAAGGAAAAATATGGATGGGTACGAAAAAGCGGATGGCTTTTGCCACCCGCTTTTTGTGTTTCTAAACATCTGCATAACCGACTGATTACCATTGCATTATGCCTAATAAGTTGTGTTTAGACCGCAAAGATACAAAATTTGAATGATATACACAACTGCCTCCTTATTGTGGGTGTCAGCTTTTATGTTGTGTTTAGACCGCAAAGATACAAAATTTGAATGATATACACAACCTTCGGCAAAGCCTTTGCGGCTACTCCACCGTTGTGTTTAGACCGCAAAGATACAAAATTTGAATGATATACACAACTGATATGGTAACAAGTGACGCCGTGCGTTCGTTGTGTTTAGACCGCAAAGATACAAAATTTGAATGATATACACAACACCTCCGCCCTCCCTGTTCTTGCAGGTTGCGTTGTGTTTAGACCGCAAAGATACAAAATTTGAATGATATACACAACCTAACGGCAAAGCCTTTGCGGCTACTCCAGTTGTGTTTAGACCGCAAAGATACAAAATTTGAATGATATACACAACTTTGCGCTCCGCGCAAAAAAAACCTACTTGGTTGTGTTTAGACCGCAAAGATACAAAATTTGAATGATATACACAACAGCACGAGAGGTTGATTAAACTATTTTATAGTTGTGTTTAGACCGCAAAGATACAAAATTTGAATGATATACACAACGTTTTGTCCACTTTTCAGGCATTCCATTATGTTGTGTTTAGACCGCAAAGATACAAAATTTGAATGATATACACAACAACCACTCCATTAACTATGTTTCCTGTAACGTTGTGTTTAGACCGCAAAGATACAAAATTTGAATGATATACACAACATATCGTATTTAGTTATATATTTGATTATAGTTGTGTTTAGACCGCAAAGATACAAAATTTGAATGATATACACAACTAGCCTGAACCAATCCTCTTTCCGTTTACCGTTGTGTTTAGACCGCAAAGATACAAAATTTGAATGATATACACAACGATGGTGTTACCTGCTTTGTCTTTCCACCCGTTGTGTTTAGACCGCAAAGATACAAAATTTGAATGATATACACAACTATCGACCCAAAGACGATGCGCACACTTAAGTTGTGTTTAGACCGCAAAGATACAAAATTTGAATGATATACACAACGGCATTGTTGCTGCTATTGTTTCTGCAACTGTTGTGTTTAGACCGCAAAGATACAAAATTTGAATGATATACACAACGTTGTGCGACACGGAAAGCGAAAGCAGCAGGTTGTGTTTAGACCGCAAAGATACAAAATTTGAATGATATACACAACGCAGCATTTTGAGTGCTAACAACGAGATATTCTGTGGTTGCCCTGTTCTTATCGTTAGTTGATTCCTCTAATGATGCCGCGTGGGGCTTTGACAAATTCGAGGATGGTGTCGCGCTTCTGGGGGCTGCCTGCCAAAGTGCGGGGAATGCTGTTGTTGGTGTATCTATCCTCCTTGTATCCTCCTTGCATCCTCCTTGCGGGGAACTTATTTTGACGGGGTGATGAATACTCGCCAAGACCCGTTGGGCAGGCGTTCCACATAGTTCTTTTCCGCGAGTTGATTCACCAACTTCCTGACTGCGGTCTTGCTGATACGGATTTCCTCTTGTATCTCGTCCAGGGTCAGTGTCGGGCGCGATTGCATCATGCGAAGAATGGCGGCATAGTTCGGGGTGCGGAACACTATCATTTCGCCGTCATACCACCATGTGTTTTCATCCTTTCGGGTAACAAACAGATAGTCGTTGTATATCTCAGTCGCCACCACGCCTCGAAAGTACTGCAGGAAAGGAGCAATGTCTTTCAGTTCGGCGTGCGCACCGTCCGTAGGAGTGGAACCCACTTGGATATCGGTTTGGTGGAGGGCTTCTAAATACGCCTGTTTCGTGCGGCTTCGTATCACAATCATCGGCATGCCGTGCCGCGCAAGGATATAGTTGACCAATAGGCGTGCGATACGGCCGTTGCCGTCCTCAAAGGGGTGAATGCGTATGTAGCGGTAGTGGAACAGAGCCGCCAACTCAACGGGAGAGAGTTGCCCCGCCTCCTCGGCTGCGTTGTACCAATTGACAAGGTCGGTCATCAGAGCGGGCGTTTCCTCCGGCGAGGCATAGTCGAATCGCTCCCCGTAGCGTGTGATGACGGAGTTGGGGCGTGTCTTGTATTGCCCTGCGTGGATAGTGTAACCGGTCTGCACACCGCCGGGGAGTTCTCGATAGACGGTATAGTCCTCTCGCAATAGGGTCTGATGAAGCGTACGGATAAAACTTTGTGTGAGAGGCAGTTGATGGAGGCTCGCCTCCTCGGTCATCATTTTCAAGCCTACTTGGCTCGCCGTCATCTCGTGTATATCACGCACCGTTGCCTCGCCAACCACTTTGCCGAATAGCAACAGAATCTCCGTCTGGCCATAGGTCAGCGTATTGCCCTCGATATGGTTGCTGTTATAGTTGTAATCGACAGTAAAGCAGCGACTTAGACGCTCTCTATCTCTGTCGGATAGGGGCTGAATGCTTTCCCATGCCTGCAGGGCTTTCTCCAAACGGATTGGTTTCATATTGCTCGGCTATGTATTTTTGTGTAAAAAGGTTATCCTTGTGTAACCATTTAATAGCAAAATATATGCCAAAACGGGTTGAAAAAGAGAGAGAATGGTGCGAATGGAGAATTGTGAGGCTCTTTTGGGGAATGTGTAATTTGTAATTTGTAATGTGTAATTTGTAAGTAGGGGAATTAGGGTCTTATTTTAGGTCGGCGATAAATTGGTCGATAGCGGCTTTCGTAACATGCTGCATGACCACGATGTGCGACACTTTCTCGCCGAACGCCTCGCCGCAAGCAAGGTTGTATTTCGCCACTATCGCATCCGACGGCCGCCGGAAAAGCACGGTGTTGCTATACGGATTCTGCCAACACGGCCAATACAGGCTGTCTAACTGTGTTTTCAGATACTGCGTATTCTCCAGTATATCAGCTGCTTGTGCTGTCCAGCCCTCGTCGCCTATGGTCTGTATGAGCCACCAGAACTTAATCGGCTCCACGCCCGAACGCGAGCAGTTTATCATCCGCATATTGGCGTTGAGGTACGGCACATCGAAGGTCGTTTGGTGGTCGTACACCTCGCGCGAGGTGAGAAACAGGCCGCACGGGCTGTCGATGCCGAAAAACTTATGCCCGCTGATGCTGATAGACTCGAACGCCAGCACCTTGCGGTTCACCATGTCGCGGTAGGGCGTGAAAGGCAGGTAGCCGCCGAAAAGTGCCGCATCCACATGGCGGTACACGGGCATATTCGGGTGCCGTGCCAAGACCTCGTTCAGCGCCTTTTGGTCGTCGATGGCGCCCTTGAGGGTCGAACCCATGGCGTAAATCATCAGGCAGGGACGGGTCGGGTCGAGCGCCTGCTCCAGCGAGTCGGGAATCATACGCCCCATCTCGTCGCTCTTGACGAGCCGCACCTCCAAGTGCTGCAGGTCGCAGAGGCGGTAGTTGCTGTAGTGCGCCTCGTCGGACACATAGATGACGGGCATTGCGCCTGTCTTCTGTCGGAGGTAGTTCACGCCGAAGTAGATGCCGTGGTTGTTGCCGTCGGTACCGCTCATCGTGACCAGCCCCCACAGGTTGTCCCGCTCGAAGCCGTATTTGGGGCCGAAATACTCAATCACCTCGCGCTCAAAGTCGAGCGACGAGAGGGTGTGGTCGCCCGTGGAAAAGGGGTCGCCCGCATTGTTGATTATCATCCCGTCGAGGTGGTTGGCGGTGTACCATTGGTAGAACGTTTGCAAGCGGATGTCGTTGTTGCCGGGGTAGCCGAGCGACATCTTGTTGCGTCGGATGCAGTCCGCCGCCCATTGGTCTAATTCCGCAAAACCGGATGTTGCTGTCGTTGTGGGTTGGGCTGCGGGCGTTTGGACGGTCGCTTTGGCGGTTGCTTGTGCTGCTGTTACGGCAGTCGTCTTGGCAGCAGTTGCTTTGGCTGCGGATTGTGCCGCCGTTGTCTGTGCGTACCCCACTGCGAGGCTCGATACCGCCACCGCGAGGGTTGTTAAGAATGCTTTTGTTTTCATGCTTGCATGGTATTTGGTGTGTGTATATAATTGGAGGTTCTCCGCTTGCCCCCTCCTTTTTTCATACTGCGACTTTTTTCGTTGCGATTTTTTTCGCAATCATTCTAACCGCAAAAGTACGACTTTTATTTCGTCTGTGCAAATGGGGATATATCGAATAATATAATAAGGAGTTATCCGTACTACCTAACTTCTAACAGCCGCAGGCGGTCTAACAGTGAATCGGTCTTTCAGCGAACGCAGTGAGCGGTCTTGCGTCCTTTAGCGTAGCGGTCTTGTGTCCTTTAGCGCAGCGGTCTTGTGTCCCGCAGGGACGGTCAGACCGCCGTAGGCGGTCGTAGCCCCTGCATCGGGTCGCGCAGGAAATCGAAGATATTGACGATGTATATCCCGTCCTCATTCATATAGGTCGGTTGCAGAGGCCCTGCTATCAGTACGCGGAGAAACCCGTCGTCCAAACGGTTTAGGGAGGCGGTTTCCTGTATGCACTTTTCCTCGCTGTCTAAGGCATACGCCGATTGTATATAGGCACGGTGATACCCCATGTTGCAGACAAAATCCACCTCCAAGGTCATGCGTTTGCGCTTGCCTGCCTCGTCTTTCTGCTCCACAAACACCTGCCCTACATCCACCAAGCACCCGCGCGAACGCAGTTCGTTGTAAATCAGGTTCTCCAACAGGTGTCCCTCATCGTATTGCCGGAAACCGAGGCGGGCGTTGCGAATACCGAGGTCTTCGAAATAGAACTTATAAGGCGAATCGATATACTTCTTGCCCTTGATGTCATAGCGTAGCGACCGCTCGATTAGAAACGCATCTTCCATATACTGCAAGTACTGCGCAACCGTTTCGGCGGTGATACGGCTTTTCTTGACCGTGCGGAAAGTATTGGACAGGCGCAGCGGATTGGTCAGCGACCCCACGGACGAGGCAATGGTGCTGAATAGTTCCTGCAGGTCGTCGTCGTTCTGTATATGGTATCGGTCGTGTATGTCGCGCAGATAAGTATGTGTGATTTGCTGCAGCAGATAGTCTTTCTTCTTGTTCTCGTCGGTCTCCAATACCACCTGCGGCAGCCCGCCGTAGTGCATATATTCAATGAGCATGGGCAGCAGGTCGCCTTGTCGGTATGCCGCAAACTCGGCAAACGACAGCGGGCGGATGCGTATCTCGTCGCCGCGACCGCGGAACTCCGTAATCACATCGCGCGAGAGGAATCGCGCATTGCTGCCTGTGACGAACACATCTACATTCTCCGTTTTGAGGAAGCTGTTCAGCACATCCTCAAACTCAGACACCAACTGCACCTCGTCGAGCAGGACATAGTAGTGCGCTTTGTCGGTTATGCGCGAGTAGATATGGGCTAACAGAGCATCCGGGTCGCGCAGTGCCTTGTTTAGACGGTTCTCCAAATCCACCTCTATGATGTGCGCCTCATCCACTCCCTGTTGCAGCAGATGGTTGTGAAACAGCGTAAACAGCAGGTACGATTTGCCGCACCGACGCATACCCGTAACCACTTTTATGAGGTGATTGCCGCAGGCGTGAATGAGTTTTTGCAGGTAGTAATCTCTCTGTATTTCCATAGCCGAAGAATGTATTAGCCGTAATTTTTGTGTATTTACACACTTTTTACGGCTGCAAAGATACGGCTTTTTTGCTTATTATACAAGGCTTTGGCGAGAAAGTGGTGCGTATTAGCCGTAATTTTTGTGTATTTACACAGTTTTTGCGGTCGGGTAACAAAATAGGCTCCTTTGCGGGGAGCCTACTTATTATCTAACTTCTAACCTCTAACAGCGAACGCAGTGAGCGGTCTAACAGTCCCACAGGGACGGTCTAACCTCTACCGGTGAATCGGTCTTTCAGCGAACGCAGTGAGCGGTCTTGTGTCCTTTAGCGCAGCGGTCTTGCGTCCTTTAGCGCAGCGGTGCGATTGAGGACGAGCCGGTCAGCGGTCGTGTCGGGGTCAACCACGAAGTAGCCCTGCTTCAAAATCTGGTAGTGATTCTCTTGAGCAACGCCCGATTTCCCGTTCTCCGATTGCGACAGTCCCGCAATGTCTTTATAGACGGGTGCGTGTAGTTCTGAACGCAGCGAGCCTTCTACCTTAATGGTCTTTATCTCAAGGCTGTTGGGGTTCAGCAGGTCGCGGAAGTCGCCCTCTTCGG
>CAVHKB010000057.1:0-12212 GCA_963636305.1 Prevotella sp. P5-108 | reverse complement strand
ATCGTTAATGTATGCTGTAGAGCCATAGCGTGCTATGGCTCTCAACTCCCCTTCACAGGTAGGACAATATGTTCCAAAGGAACCATACTTTGCACCTCAACCCCACTTTTTATGTTAATTCTTACCTATTAATTGTTATTTAAACCTTTATGAATAATTTATGTCAATACGGCACCGCCGTCCGTTAACAAACAACCCCTCCTTGCCTATTATTTGTTAATCATTAATTGTTAATTGCCTCCTCGAACCCTCACAACCCCTTATTGCATACTTCCTAAAAATATACTACTTTTGCAATCGCTATAAAACACTTCAACTATGCAAAACGACTTGAAAAATACAATATACAGCCAAGGGGCATTAGACTTCGTTCAAGTGGCGGCACAAACTTGTATCCTCCTCGAACATACATCCGAAGAAGACCCTTTCAATCTCGTTGAAAAACTCTGCCGACTGCTGCCCTTGCTCTATCTTAAAGCACACCTGCTACCACTGCCTGAACAACAATCCGACGACTACCTGCAAGAATTCGTCACAGAAGAAGACTACAATTTTGTCGCGAACGGCGTCAAACAACTACTCAATGCTGACGACTCCTACCTCGAAGTCTTTGTCGAGGATATGAAATACTCCGACCAACCCGTCACCGCTTCTATCTCCGAGAACATTGCCGACATCTACCAGGAACTCAAGAACCTTGCTGCAAACTACCAAACAGATAACGACATCGTCAGAAACGACGCCTTGCTGCTCTGCTTGCAGAACTTTCGAGAGCATTGGGGACAAAAACTGCTCAACGCACTACGCGCATTGCACCTCCTGTGGCTCGACTATCAACAAAAACAAAACGATACCGAGGATAACCTGCATTGAGAATGAAAAAGACAAACCGTTTCCCCTCGAGAATATCCAAAGAAGAGGTCAACGCTATGCCGTTGGCTGCATTCAAAGGCGATGTCTGTATCATCAACAACCAACAAACACTCGACGATGCAGTCCAATACCTCCGACAACAAGACATCATCGGTATCGACACCGAAACACGACCCACTTTCAATCGAGGAGAACACCATACAACGGCACTCCTGCAAGTCGCTACAAAACAACGATGCTACCTCTTCCAACTAATGCAGACAGGATTTACAGACTCGCTCGCCGACATTTTCTCCAATCCCGATATCACAAAAATCGGACTCGCATTCAAAGATGACCTCAACGGACTTAAAGAACTCAACCCCTTTACTCCGAACAACTGTATAGACCTGCAGAAAATAGTACCAACCTACGGCATTTTGGACTTGGGACTGCAAAAAATATTCGCTATAGTTTTCAAACGCAAAATATCCAAAGTACAGCAACTGACCAATTGGGAACAACCGAACCTCACAAAACGACAGGCACTCTATGCTGCCACCGACGCTTGGGCTACACTGCTTATCTATCTTGAACTACAAAAAACAAAAAAACTGACGCGGCAACAATACACCGCACTCAAAGAAGAAGACCTTCGGCTGCAACTGCTACACCAACAGGAAGTACTTGCAAAACGCCAACTCCTCACCACCCAAAACCAAACAAAATGAATACAATCTACCTCAAACCGCATAAAGAAGAATCTGTCCTGCGCTATCATCCTTGGATCTTTTCAGGTGCTATCGCACATATCGACGGCAACCCGCAAGAAGGAGAACTCGTACTCGTAAAGGACTCCTATGGACACAAAATGGGAGTAGGACACTACCAGATAGGCAGCATCGCCGTACGACTGCTGGAGTTCTTTACTGACACACTGCCTGCCGATTTCATACAAACACGATTGCAACAGGCTCTCTCTGTACGACAGGCACTACAACTCATCACTCCTGATAACTCCACTTTTCGGTTGGTACACGGCGAAGGTGACTTCCTGCCAGGACTCATCGTCGATATCTACAACGATACCGCAGTAATACAAGCCCATTCGGTAGGTATGCACCTTTGGCGGCACGACATCGCTCAAGCCATCGTCCAACTGTTGCCCTCCGTCCGTAATGTCTACTACAAATCCGAAGGGACACTGCCTTACAAGGCACAACTGCAAGACAGAGAAGATACCTACCTCATCGGAGGAGTATCCACCTGCCAGGCATTGGAAAACGGACTTACTTTCGGCATCGATTGGCTAAAGGGACAAAAAACAGGCTTCTTCATCGATCAACGCGAAAACAGAGCATTGGTCGAGCGATATGCCCGCAACAAAGATGTACTCAATATGTTCTGTTATACGGGAGGCTTCTCTGTCTATGCCCTGCGAGGAGGCGCACGCAAAGTACACTCAGTCGACAGTTCCGCCATAGCCATAGAACAGGTGAACCGTAATGTAGAGTACAATTTCCCTGACTGCAACCGACATACTGCATTCACCGAAGATGCCTTCAAATTCCTTGATACAACCCCCGATACCTACGACCTCATCATACTCGACCCACCTGCATTTGCCAAACACCGCGAAGCCATACGCAACGCACTGCAAGGCTACAAACGACTCAACGCCAAAGCAATAGAGCGCATACGGAAAGGAGGCATACTCTTCACTTTCTCATGCTCACAAGTCATCACAAAAGAAATGTTCAGACTCGCTGTATTCTCGGCGGCTGCACAAACAGGAAGGCAAGTGCGTATCCTGCACCAACTAACACAACCGCAAGATCACCCCGTCAATATCTATCACCCGGAAGGTGAATACCTCAAAGGACTCGTACTCTACATCGAATAATCCACACAAAAAGGACTGTCCGCGAAAATATATTTTGCAAAACTCTTGCAAAACGCCTATTTTTTTATTATCTTTGCACTCTAATTGGGGTGCTGTGCCTCTATGCATAATACCCGATAATAAACACAATAACAAACACTTGGGAAAATATACAATACAGATATGAAAAAGACTTTGTTTATACTCTCGGCACTTGTTCTGTCAACCCTGTCTGCATGGGCGGTGGAAGAAGACAACCGTGTACTGCTTACTATCGACGGTCAACCCTCTACCGTAGAAGAATTCATGTACATCTACCAGAAGAACAGCAATGCTCTGCAAGACAATAATCGGCAATCCTTGCAAGAATACTTGGACCTCTTTGTCAACTACCGTCTTAAAGTGCGCGCCGCACAAGATGCGGGCATCGATACTACGGAGGCTTTCAAAAAAGAGTTACAGGGCTATCGTAACCAGACAACACCAAAGTATATGGTCAATCACGAGGCAGAAGAAGCCGTCTTGCAGAAAGTATATGGGAGAATGCTTAACGACCGCCTTGTTCGTCATATAGCCATCCGTTGCACATCTGATGCTACACCCGCAGAGCAAGCGGCTGCAGAGGAGAAAATACATAGAGCATATATGCGTGTTACGCAAGGACTGCCCGTAAAGGGAAAAGGAAAGGCAAAACCTGGTAAGGTCGAGGACTTTGCAATAGTGGCAGCAGAAATGTCCGAAGACCCTTCTGCCATAGAGAATGGTGGGCTGATAGGTTGGGTAACGCCGTTCCATTATGTCTATCCCTTTGAAGAAGCGGCCTATACAACAGAAGTGGGGCATATTAGTCCTATATTCCGTACTCCCTTCGGCTTCCATATACTCAAAGTCGAAGAAGAAAAGCCCCATATAGATATTCACGCCGCACATATCATGCGTATGACACCTCGCGGCAACGACTCTGCTGCGGTCGCTGCAAAACTGCAGATCGACTCACTCTACCAACTGGCTCTGTCGGGGGAAGACTTTGCTGAACTCGCACGAAACAACTCCGAAGATCGAGGCACGGCGCAACGAGGAGGCGACCTCGGTTGGTTCGGGAGAGGACGAATGGTCATCGAATTTGAAAACGCAGCCTTTGCTCTGCAGGACACAGGAGATATCAGCAAGCCTGTACAATCGCCCTACGGATGGCATATCATCAAACTAATCGACCGCCGTGGTACTCCCGACTTGGCAGATACAAGGGACGATATTCTAAGGCAAATACAGCGTTCGGAATACCAGAAACAAATCAACAACGCTTTTTTGCAGGGACTCAAAGATACATACGCCTTTGCTGAAAACACCGATGTCTTGAACAAGTTCTATGCATTCTCCGAGAAATATGCTCCGCGCGACTCTGCATTCTTTAGCGAAGCAGCAGCTATCAATGGTGTATTGTTCTCCTATGCAGACAAGACCTGTACAGCAGCCGACTTCCTCGACTATCTCAAGCAGAATACATTCTCCCAACAAATATCTCCAAAGGCTGTCATAACCGAGAAGTATAACCAATTGGTGGAGAAACGACTGAGGGAACAGGAAGATTCCCAACTCGAAAACAAATACCCAGAATTCCGAAACCTGATGCGTGAATATCACGATGGTACTCTTTTGTTCGAAATATCTCTACGCGAGGTATGGCAAAAGGCAGGGCAAGATACTGTGGGACTCAATGCATTCTTCGCCGAACATAAACAAAACTATCTATGGGACGAACCGCGATATAAAGGCTATGTCGTATATTGCAAAAACAAAAATACCGCCAAGATGGCAAAACGCATCATACAAAATGCTACGCCCGATTCAGTAGCCTCTTACCTGAATAATCGCCTCAATGTGGATAGCATCACTTATGTACGCTTCGAGAAAGGACTGTTCAAACTCGGAGATAATCCCGCCGTCGATAAATACGCCTTCAAAAAAGGCGATTACCAGCCAACAGAGGACTTGCCTGTAGTATTCGTAGTCGGAAAACAACTCAACGGAGCAGAAGAGCCTGCAGATGAAAGGGGAAAAGTACTCACCGACTACCAAGACTATCTCGAGAAACTATGGCTCGAGAAACTGCATAATACCTATCAGGTTAAAGTCAACAACGAGATATTCCAATCCCTGCAAGAAAACGTGGAAACAGTACCCTCAGACAATAAATGAGGAAACGCACTTTTTGGATATGGCTATCTGCTCTTGTGCTACTAAACCTGTTGGCACATTGGTTCTTCTTTCGTATAGACCTCACCAACGATAAACGCTACTCGCTAAGTGAAGAGACGAAGGCTCTTCTCCGCAAGGTCGATAGAGTAGAGGTGGACCTGTTCTTGGACGGCGGACTGAACTCGGGATTCTTACGGCTCAAAGAGGCAACCACCCAATTGCTTCGTGAATTCGATGTCTATGGCAGCGTCCACTGCTCTGTATGCGACCCTGCTAAAATGACCGAACAAGAAAAACAAATGCTTGCTCAGGAGTTGGGACAATATGGCTATATCCCTACTGCTGTTTACGAACGCGATAAGTCGGGTAAAACATCTGAAACGATTGTCTATCCCTATGCGCGACTTCGCTGCGGCAACAAATCAACCATCGTCGGTCTGCTACAGAACAACAGAGGACTGTCGGGTGCAGAGAACTTAAACCACTCAATAGAATCACTCGAATTTCTATTTGCGGAATCTATACAGACACTCACACAAACAGAGCGCGATAAAGTAGTTTTCCTCGAAGGACATGGCGAACTGACAGAACACCTTACCGCTGATATACAATACCTTGCATCTCCTTATTTCGACATCTATAGGGGAACACTTACCAATGAAGTATCTTGCTTGAACCCATTCAAAGCCGTAGTAATTGCAGACCCTCAAAAACCTTTCTCCGAACAAGACAAATACATCATCGACCAATATATTATGCACGGAGGAGCCGTCCTTTGGGCAATAAACGGAGTACGACTATCCCAAGAGGTCCTATCCAAAAATGGTTTCACTCCCATACTCCCACTCGATTTGAACATACAAGATATGCTCTTCCGATATGGCGTAAGGGTCAATCCTTGTCTGATAGCAGACTTACAATGCCTTTCTATTCCCGTTGATATATCACGAGACCCTGCACAACCTCACTACGAGCCTATTCCATGGTGCTATGCACCTCTTTTGCTTACATCTGCCGCAAGTCCTGTTACACACAATATCATGCAAGTCTCCTCTTCTTTTGCTTCTAACATCGATTTGGTGGGCGACTCTGTAGCACAGCAACGCATTGTACTGTTGGCAACTTCTTCTAACTCCCGCCTGATTGGTACACCGGCAGAAATAGACTTATCCGACTTAAGCATCAACCCGCAAGCATTTACGCATTCTTATATTCCCGTAGCCGTAAGTATCGAAGGACAATTCTCCTCCATCTTTGCTCATCGTATGCTCCCTGATGGGCTAATAACCCAAACAGAGAAAAAGACGGAAACAACCCACGCCAAACAGATTGTCGTCGCCTCTGGTTCAATCCTGCAAAACGACTGGCAGAATGGACAACCCTTGCCTTGTGGCTACGACCGCTATTCAAAAATGCAATTCGGCAATAGGGACTTCTTCCTGAACGCCTTGCTTTGGCTTACCGACCAAACAGGATTGGTCAATCTCCGACAGAAGACAATACCTCTGCGCTTGTTGAACACAACTGTCGTCAACGAAAAGAAATACATATACACAGCCTATGCTATCGGTTTACCACTCTTCTGTTTGGCAATAACGGCAATGGTTGTACTGACAACACGACGCTTCAAATATAAGCATTAAACACTTAAGACTTATGCGAAGAACATCCACACTACTCATTGCTTTCCTATGTCTTTCTTGGATAGGATTATCCTGCCTGCAAGCACAGAACTATCCTACCGACACCATCAAAGGAAAAGTGTACTACAAGTATGCAGTTCAGAAAGGAGAGGGATTGTTCCGCATTAGTCAGAACTTCGGCGTGTCACAAGAAGAAATCATTCGCGCTAACCCTGAATTGGGCAACAACGGTCTTAAACTTGGGCAAGTAATTCTTATACCTTATGTGGCAAAAATCGACTCTTCACAATACATCGTTCACCTTATCCAACCCAAAGAAACACTCTATGGACTAAGCAAACAGTACGATGTACCCATCAAGGAAATCACTTCGCTCAATCCTAACACAACCCAACGAATGGCTATCGGCGACCGACTGCTCATACCTCGTAAATCGGTCACCACAACACCATCCGTCAAGGAAGAAAACAAAGAAACGACACCATCCACCCCGCAAGAACCAATCGTCGAAACACCTCTCAACCCAAACGAAGATACCCTTCTTATTCCATCAGTTCAATCGGAACAGAACGCCATTGTGCAAGATACTGTCCAAGCCTTAGCCGACGATACGCTTCTCGATGACACCGCTCCCACTCCAACACCTATCCGCATTGCTTATCTATTGCCTCTAATGACAGATGTCGCCCAACGAGATGCCTCAATCGACAGGTTTGTCGAGTTCTACGAAGGCTCCCTCCTCGCACTGAACAAGGCAAGAGAAAACGGACAGAAGTTCGAAATCTATGTCTATGACACCGAGAAGAGTGCAGCCAAAATGTCAAACATACTCTCCAAGCCCGAATGGCTGAACATCGATGCTATCATAGGTCCAGCCTATCCTGCGCAGGTAAGTGTCGTGTCCAAATTCGCTTATCAGCATCAAATACCCACCATTATCCCCTTTACCTACAAAATATCTGACTTGGAGCGTAATCCATACTTGATACAGTTCAACCCCTCCAATGAAACAGAAAACGAGGTACTCATTGACTATATCCTGCAACAAAAACAACAGCCTAACTGCATCTTTGTCAATTGGGACGAAGCAACCGACAAAATCAAAGAATTCCATAACCAACTCTATGCAACAACCGTTTCTGTTGTCACGGTGCCGACTCATTGTGTCGAGAACGATTCTTTAGTCTTCTTCCTCAAAGACGGAGCAGACAACATCCTCATATTCCCCTCCGAGAAATACTCCGACATCAAAGACCTTTTCCACTATGTTCAACCTCTCTCGCAGCAAGGACTTTCTATGCTTTCTTTCTACACTTGGAAAGAACACGCTCTCCCGCTTCCGTCTTTCTATGCTGCAATCTTCCACAATGTAAAAAGCCTGTCGCTCGAGAAAATCTCCTACGACTTGAACTTTAATCGCTATTTCGGGAACGACCTGCAAACGACCTCCCCTCGTTACGACTATTTAGGCTACGACATCACTTCTTATACCATTCAACTGCTGCAGAATAGGTCTGCTGATTCCCTCAACCTTTCACTCGACAATTTCCTTTATCAAGGTCTGCAATCAGATATCGAGTGTTCTCGTGTCAACGAGAACGGAGGCTACGAGAACCATTCTATCCGTATCGAAACGCGATGAAACGACTGTCGCTTGCCATACTGTCCCTCCTCCTCACTTTCAGCGTGCTGTCCCAACCTCGGCTCGAAGAACACGAGTACTATCTTGGAATACAGGGCGGAGCATTGGCATCTATGGTACGATTCTCGCCTACGGTCACTCAATCTGCCCTCAAAGCCTATGTGGGACCTACTGCCGGACTGTTGTTTCGATATAGCGGACATAAATGCTGTGGATTGCAACTCGAACTGAACTATATGCAACGAGGATGGCGTGAGACCACAACAGGCTATCGGCGGGAACTGGACTACATCGAGATGCCGTTTCTGACCCATATCTATTTCGGAAACAAATTTCGTGGCTTCGTCAATCTGGGACCCCAGATAGGAGTCCTCATAAACGAAAAACACTATAACCTTCCCTCTGAATGGAAGACGCAACACTATTCCGCCGATTCGCGCTTCGACTGGGGAATAGCCGTCGGAGTAGGGGCGTTATATCGTAGTGTGGCAGGCGTATGGCAACTGGAGATGCGCTTTAACTATAGTTTCGGAGATATATTCAGCAATCATAAGAGCGACTATTTCGACAACTCCAACGCAATGAACCTCTCGCTCGGATTGGCGTGGATGTGGCAATTCAAAAACGATAAACAGAACAAGAAACAACAACGGCAATAAATCTACAAAAACAGAGTATTTGCTGTAGGTGAGTTCCTGTCGATTATACTATTTTTGCACATGGTCAAACCTATAATGATGTAAGTATGAAAACAAACTATGAGATTCGCTATGCGGCTAACCCTATCGACGCAAAGCAGTACGATACCGCACGCCTGAGACACGACTTCCTTATCGAAACACTATTCTGCAAAGACGAGGTCAATATGGTCTATTCTATGTACGACCGTATGATCGTCGGCGGAGCAATGCCCGTCAACGAACCTCTCTCGCTCGAGGCTATCGACCCGCTGAAAGCACCTTTCTTTCTGACGCGTAGAGAAATAGGTATTTTCAATGTCGGGCAAGGAGAAGGACGCGTCTATGTAGGCGACAAAGTCTTTACATTGGCATTCAAAGAGGCTCTCTATCTCGGACGAGGCGACCGTGAAGTGCGCTTCGAAAGTGTCAACGGCAACCAACCTGCCCTCTTCTATTTCAATTCAACCACAGCACATACTGCCTACCCCGACAAGAAAATAACCAAAGCAGACGCTGTCGTTGCCCACATGGGGTCTCTCGATGGCTCCAACGAACGCAATATCAATAAGATGATTGTCAACCAGGTCCTGCCTACATGCCAACTGCAAATGGGTATGACAGAACTCGCAAACGGCAGTGTATGGAATACCATGCCGGCTCATGTACATTCTCGACGCATGGAGGCGTATTTCTATTTCGAACTACCCGACGACCAAGCCATCTGCCACCTGATGGGAGAAGTCCAGGAAACTCGGCATATCTGGATGCGCAACAACCAGGCCGTTCTCTCGCCCGAATGGTCAATACACTCCGCTGCAGCAACACACAACTATACTTTTATCTGGGGAATGGGAGGTGAGAACCTCGATTATGGGGATCAAGACTTTGCTTTAATAACCGACTTAAAATAATAACTGACAACATGAATCCTTATTTGAATTTTTCGCTAAAAGGGCGTGTAGCCCTTGTCACAGGCGCATCCTATGGAATAGGTTTCGCCATCGCTTCAGCCTTTGCTGAACAAGGTGCAACCATCTGTTTCAACGATATCAACCAAGAACTGGTCAACAAAGGACTTGCCGCCTACAAAGAGAAAGGCATCCCCGTACATGGCTATGTGTGTGATGTCACCGACGAACCCGCTGTACAGGCTATGGTCAAAGAGATTACCGAGACAGTAGGACCTATCGACATCCTGGTCAACAACGCAGGCATCATTCGGCGGGTACCTATGCACGAAATGGCTGCCTCCGAGTTCCGCAAAGTAATCGACATCGATCTCAATGCCCCGTTCATCGTGGCAAAAGCAGTACTCCCAAGCATGATGCAACGCCGTCACGGTAAAATCATCAACATCTGCTCTATGATGTCCGAACTGGGTAGAGAAACAGTCAGTGCCTATGCTGCTGCTAAAGGCGGACTGAAGATGCTCACGCGGAATATATGCTCCGAGTATGGAGAATACAACATCCAGTGTAACGGCATCGGACCTGGCTATATAGCCACTCCTCAAACTGCGCCGCTGCGGGAAAAGCAACCAGACGGCTCAAGGCATCCGTTTGATAGTTTTATATGTGCCAAAACGCCTGCAGGCAGATGGCTCGACCCACAGGAACTCACAGGACCCGCCGTATTCCTTGCTTCCGATGCAAGTAATGCTGTCAACGGACACATTCTCTATGTCGATGGTGGTATATTGGCTTACATAGGAAAACAGCCCAAATGAAAAGACTTGCTCTGTTACTCGCACTGACCACCCTCCTTGTCGGGTGCAAACACAATGTGCGCTATATCGTTATCACAAACCCGTCCCTCGAAGAACGCTTCGATGAACTGGTGGAGGTCAATGCTGCCGACTTGCTGCTCACAACACACACCGTCGGACAATATGCCCTCTACGACGAACTCGGCGACAATGTACCTTACGAGGTCGTTTATCGCAATAGCACTCCCGTGTCTATCCTTTTCCAAACCTCCATACGGGGAGGAATGCAGAATGTTTATACATGGAAGAAAGGCACACCGACTGCCCCTCAAACGAAAGTCTTTGCACGCTTCGTACCCGAACGGAAAGACGACTTTGCTTGGGAGAACGAGTTCGCTGCCTATCGGATGTACGGACCGGCACTCGCCAATGAGTACCCCAGTAATGGTATCGACCTCTGGCTTAAGTGTACCGACGAACTGATAGTCGACTCATTCTACTATCGCGAACTGCAACAAGGCTACTCCTATCACATCGACTGGGGTAAAGGACTCGACTGCTATAAGGTCGGGCATACGCTCGGCTGCGGAGGAACAGCACCTTTCCTGCACGACTCCCTGCTCGTCGGAGACCATTTCAATACATGGAAAATCCTCGAACAGAACGCCTTGCGGACGACTTTCTGCCTGTCCTACGACAATATGGAGCAGATTATCACCGCTTGTGCAGGAACGCCGCTCTGCCGTGCGCAGGTAGTCTATCAACCCATCGTGGAAAATAACCTCACCATCGATACTTTTCTCGTTGCTGCAGGCATCTATCTCCACAATGTCATCGATAACATCTCCTGCCAGTCGCAGGGCAAATGGATTGCCTATGCCGAGAATGCTGTGAGCGATGCAGGACTGCCTGCAGGACGAAACTATGCCGCCGTCATTATGCCCGACGCCCAGGAAACTATCGTCCGCGATAACTCGCTCTTGTCTCTCGCACCCTACCACGCAACCGATACGCTCACCTACTATTTCGCAGGAGGATGGAGCAAATGGCATTTCCCTACCGATACCGATTGGTTCAGCGAGATAGCACACCGTGCCAACCTTATCAGTTGCCCGCTGCAAATCTCCGTCGAGCAAAAACGATAATAGAATAATCCTTCCGATTACAAGAAGAGGCTGCCCAAACTACTTTGGACAGCCTCTTTTTTATCATCACACAGCCTTCTCTTTATCATTGTTTGTAACATCGCCCTTGCCCACCGTAGAGCCACACCGTGCTATGGCTCTCCCCACACCATCGTTGTTTGGTAGTCGTTTGTAACTTCGTTTAGGCTAACTGTAGAGCCATAGCGTGCTATGGCTCTCAACTCCCCTTCGCCAAACAAACCCTCTGTTCCCCTCAATCCAACAATCCCCCAGAAATCCAGCCTCCCCAGACCTTCCAGCCCTCTGTCATCCACCGTCGTCCTTTGCCCGTCGTCTGTAACTTCGTTTATGCTAACTGTAGAGCCATAGCGTGCTATGGCTCTCCCCACACCATACAAATCTATTCACTCCCTCACCGTGCGCTTATGTTAACTGTAGAGCCATAGCGTGCTATGGCTCTCAAC
>CAVHKB010000056.1:0-12280 GCA_963636305.1 Prevotella sp. P5-108 | reverse complement strand
CAGGGTAACCACAGGGAGAATTAACGAATAATTAACGGCAATTAACGGAAACAAACCACCAAAAGGAGAACAATATGGAAATCGTAGAACGGAAAATTACCATTCGGGAACTGACCGACGGGTATGCGGACAATCAGGAAGCAGGCGTGAAAGCCTTTGGCGGGCGGTTGGACGTGCGACCTCCCTACCAACGGGAGTTTGTCTATAACGACAAGGAACGCGAGGCAGTAATTGACACAGTAACAAAGGACTACCCGCTCAATGTGATGTATTGGGCGGTGCGCGAGGACGGCACGTACGAAATTATTGACGGGCAGCAACGGACCATATCGATATGCCAGTTTGTGAACGGCGACTTTGCGTATATGTTCAACTATTTCGGCAACCTGCCCGCCGACCAACAGGCGCAAATCTTGGACTACCGGCTGTGCGTGTATCTGTGCAAAGGGACGGACAGTGAGAAACTGAAATGGTTCAAGACCATCAACATCGCAGGCAAACGCCTGACCAATCAGGAGTTGCTTAATGCGGTGTATGCGTCGGCGTGGCTGTCGGACGCCAAACGGTACTTCTCCAAATCGAACTGCGGGGCGTACAGGCTGGGCAACAGATATGTGCAGGGGTCGCCTATCCAACAGGACTACTTGGAGACCGTACTGCGCTGGATTTCAGGCAACAAGATAGAAGATTATATGGCGCGGCACAGCATATCGGACACGGATGCGGGGGCGTTGTGGTACTATTTCCAGCAGGTAATCGGTTGGGTGCAGGCAGTGTTTCACACATACCGCAAGGAGATGAAAGGCGTTGACTGGGGTGCGATTTACAACAAGTACAAAGACACCGCCGTGAACCCAAACGAGATAGAGGAACGCGTGGGCAGACTGATGGCGGACAGCGATGTGGAGAACAAAAAAGGCATTTACTGGTATGTGTTTGACGGCGACGAACACCGCATCGGCATCCGGGCTTTTGACGCGAACATGCGGCGGGAAGTGTATGAGCGGCAACAGGGGATATGCGCGATTTGCGGGAAACATTTCGAGATAGAAGATATGGAAGCCGACCATATCACACCATGGGCGAAAGGCGGACGGACAGTGGCGGCGAACTGCCAGATGCTGTGCCGCGAGTGCAACAGGAGGAAGAGCGACAATTAAGTACCTCCCCTTGCCCCTCCAGAGGAGAGGGATTGCAAAATTGTGCAGTTTGAGAGAGGGGAAGTTGCAAAAACTTGCAGTTGGTGGGGATAAAAGTTGCAATTTCTTGCAGTACGGAAAGCGAAAAGTTGCAAAATAGTGCAGTTCGTTTGGCGAAAAAGTGCAAATTCTTGCAGTACGGGCTTGCGGTATTGAGAGAAAGGTTGTACCTTTGTAGGCGTAAATCGTTGAAATAGAATACTATGGATTTGATTAGCATACTGCAAGACCAAAAGCAAGAGGTGGTGGCGACGGATATACGCCAATGTTGCCCGCGTAAGGAGGAGAAGTTGTTGGACTTGTACAGCCCCTTGGCGCAAGTGGTGATAGGGGTTCGGCGCAGCGGAAAATCGACGCTGTGCATGAAAGTCATCAAAGAGAGCGGACTCAACTTCGGATATGTCAATTTCGATGACGAGCAGTTGGCTCGTCTGCGGGCGGAGCAACTGAACGATGTGTTGGACGCTGTATATAAAGTGTATGGCGATGTCAATCACTTGTTCTTGGACGAGGTGCAGAATGTCCCCGATTGGGCGCTGTTCGTCAATCGGTTGCTGCGGCAGGGTATGCACCTGCTACTGACGGGCAGCAACGCCAATCTGCTATCGGGTGAATTGGCGACGCACCTCACGGGGCGGTACAACCAAATAGAGTTGTACCCGTTCTCGTTTGCCGAGTATTGCGCCGTGCGGCAAGTGGATACCGAGACGCAGAGTACCAAGGCGAATGCACTGCGCTACAACGCATTAGAGGATTATATGCAGCAGGGCGGTTTCCCCGAATTGCTGCACCTGCGCAACCCGCTCACCTATACACTCTCGCTGCTGAACGCTATTCTCAAGAAAGACATCTGTAAGCGTTACAGCGTGCGCCACCAACAGACTTTGTCGGATTTAGCCAACGGGGTGTTAGACAACTTCTGCCAAGAGATTTCGTACAAACAACTGTCGGAACAGTACCAATTAGGGTCGGTGCATACTGCCAAACAGTATTTGCACTACTTGGAGGAGGCGTACTTGGTGCGAACACTACCGCTGTACTCTTTCAAGAACCGCGATCGACAGACCCAACGCAAATACTACGCCATTGACCCCGCTTTCATCACCAACCACGAGGATATGCTACAACGTTCCAATCTCGGGTGGCGGCTTGAGAATGTAGTGGCTATCGAACTCATGCGGCGTATGGATAGTGAATTGGAACAACTCTACTACTACAAGCAGTCACGCCTCTTCGAAGTGGATTTCGTGCGGGTGCGGTTGGGGAAGATAGAAGAGTTGGTGCAGGTTACTTACGACTTTACTGCCCCGAGTACGAAGCAGTACAACAGAGAAGTGGGCGGATTAGTCAAGGGCGCAGTACTGACGGGGTGCAAGGACTTGCTGCTGATATGCATGGACGGCAAACCACAGACTATTGAGCAGGACGGATACACCATCCGTTGTGTTCGTGCGACTGACTGGTTACTAAACATTTCCTAACCGGACCTCCCCTACCCCTCCAAAGGAGGGGGATTGCAAAATTGTGCAGTTTGTTGGGCTAAAAAGTGCAAATTCTTGCAGTACAGAGGGAATGAGAGGGGCTGAAACCAGTCGGGAGGCTATCCGCAGGGCAAGAGCGGGGAGAATAGGTAGGGCTATTTTCCCGTGTCGGCGGCATTGCGGCACATTTCGCGGTACTTTTTATTAAAGCGTGCATGCAGCAAGACCGATGCCAAGGTCAGTCCTGCAATAAAGCCTACCCACATTCCGCAGGGACCCATGCCCAATGCGAAAGTACACAGGATACCTGCAGACAATTCCACGATGATATACGATACAAATGCTATCAGCATAGGTACTTTCACATCCGTAATGCCGCGCAACATCGCTGCACCGACATTCTGCAAACCGTCGGCGTACTGGAACAATCCTGCAATCATCACCAGTTGGGAAGCAATGGCAATCACCGAAGGGTCGTCCGTAAACAATCGCGGTATCAGATTGTGGAAACTGAACATCAGCACCGCCGTCAGCGTACATATCGCCAGTACCAGATGAATACTTGCGTTGCCTGCCATACGCACGGCATGCAAATCTCCTTTCCCGAATTGATTGGAAACACGGATGGTGGTACCGGCACCGATACCGAGCGCCAGCATAAAGGTGACGTTGGAAACCTGGACGGCAATCTGATGCGCCGCCATCGCCTCTTTGCCAATCCAACCCAGTACAATCACCGAAAGCGCAAAAGTGGCGTTCTCGAAGAAAGTCTGTCCGCCGACAGGAAATCCGATACGGGCAATGCGGCGCACCTCCCGCCAGGACGACAACCGACGGGAAAACGCTCCTACATATCCGCGCCACTCGCTGCGCAGGGCGATGACGGCAAACAGACATACCGGCATACCCGCACGGGAAACCAAAGTGGCAATCCCCGCTCCGAAAGCACCCATTGCAGGTGCGCCCCAATGTCCGTATATCAGCACCCAGTTGAGAAGGATATTCAGCAGATTCATGGTCAGCACGACTACCATTGCCGCAACCGTGTTGCCCAACCCCTCCAAGAACTGTTTCTGCAGGCAGAACAGCAGATAAGGCAACAGCGAAATGACCATTAAGACATAGTAGGGGCGTGCCACCTTCACCACCTCGGGGTCTTGTCCGAAACGGTCAAGAAACGGAATGCATATCGTCATCAGCAGAATGGAAACTGCACTGATTATCAGAGTAAAATACAATCCGTTCTGCAGAAGCGAGGCTATTTTGCGGCGTATCGCATCACCCTTTTCGGGGCATTTCGATATTTCGCCGTCCTGCACGCCAATCAAAGGTGTCAGCCCCATCAGCGACCCCGATGCAAATACCATAATGGTAAAGAAAAGAGCGTTGGAAAAACTTACCGCCGCCAAATCAACGGTGGTATAATGCCCCACCATCATTGTGTCAAACAGCCCGACCAATGCCCCGCCAATCTGTGTGAGCATCACGGGAACAGCAACCTTCAGGTTACGCTTGTAGTAAGGAAGGTACTCCTTGAACTTGTTGATTAACAGCATACATCATCATTGTACAATTTTTGACGACCACTACTCGTGCAGGTCAGTTTCGCACAATGCCAATATACACATCTCCATGTAAAAAAGAGGAACTGTCTCTGTAGTATTCGAGGCTCGAACTCTTGTGTCAGAGGAAGTCGGCACCGAAAACCGAAACATACAAATTTTGTGCCAAACAAGGACACCGAAAGCCTCGATGAAATGAGGAATTTTGTCAAGGGTCGGGAGGTCGGGCTATCCACCACTGAAAACAAGTTTGTTTAACGGACGGACAATGTCCGTACCGCAGGTACCTATCCGCAGAAAGCCTATTGTTCCAGACAGTTGCCCCGTGCAAACGGGATTTTGTTTGCCAGAGTGGGAAATTTTGCGTACCTTTGTGCCGTAAAGTGTTTTGGAGAATCAGTATTCTATGTATTTTGACGAATTAGCGTTATCCGATGAGGTATTGGACGCATTGTGGGATATGCACTTTGACACCTGCACTCCCGTGCAGGAGAAGACTATCCCGGTGATATTGGAAGGAAAAGATGTGATTTCATGCGCCCAGACGGGTACGGGCAAGACGGCGGCGTATATCCTGCCGTTGCTCACCAACCTCGCCTGCGACGGACACGACCCCGATAAACTGAATGCCATTATCATGGCACCCACGCGCGAGTTGGCGCAGCAGATTGACCAGCAGATGGAAGGTTTCGGCTTCTATGTGCCGTTTTCTTCGGTGGCTATCTACGGCGGCAACGACGGCGGCGCATGGGGGACACAGGTAGCAGGGCTGCAGAAGGGAGCGGACATCGTGATTGCCACACCCGGACGACTGTTGAGCCAACTTAATATCTACGATGTGGACTTTTCGGGGGTGAAGTATTTTATTTTAGACGAGGCAGACCGTATGCTCGATATGGGTTTCTACGACGATATTATGACCATCGTCCGCCGCCTGCCCAAAGAACGGCAGACCATCATGTTTTCTGCCACGATGCCCGACAAGATACGCCAAATGGCACGCGCCATCATGCGCAACCCCGTGGAGGTGAAGATAGCCGTATCGCGTCCGCCCGAGACGATACACCAAATGGCAGTGCGGCTCTTCGAGTCGCAGAAACCGGCGATGGTACAGCACCTGCTGGCAGGGAGAGGACTGAAAAAAGTCATCCTCTTCGTCAGCAAGAAGCAGAAGGTGCGGGATCTGACACGGGCTTTGCGTGCCAAAAAGATAGACGCGCGGGCAATGTTCTCCGACTTGGAGCAGAAAGAGCGCGATGAGGTCATGCTGGCATTCCGTAACGGCAGGATAGATGTCCTTGTGGCGACCGACATCATTTCGCGAGGCATTGATGTGGATGATATCCCGTTGGTTATCAACTACGATGTGCCGCGCGATGCGGAAGACTATGTTCACCGTATCGGTCGTACGGCTCGTGCGGAAAACAAGGGGGAGGCCGTCACTTTGGTAACGCCTGAAGATGCTTTCTATTTCAATCGGATAGAGCGGTTCCTCAATAAAGAAATAGAAAAAACTCCCTTACCGGAAGATTTGGGCGAAGCACCTGCTGAATCTGCCTATGCTTCTCGTCCTCAACACGGTAGAAAACATACAGGGAACAATCACCGCAAAGGAAAGAAAGGGAATAAGACAAATAGAACTCCTGCACAATAACCGCAACATCCCCTCACTCTTTCTACTGCACTACACTCGGGATAGGTTTGGCATCTCCCCTCATAAACCTGTCACAATACCCCCAATAGTACTTCCTCCTTTTGCCGTTGTTCCAATTGTTGTATGTAGTATCGCATATTTACTTTCTGCTGCAAGGTTTCTGCACTATGTAACTCCGAAAACGCTTCAACGGCTTTATTCGCCCACTGAAGAGCGTTCTCCAAGTCACTCTTTATTTCATACACCACCGCTATATTTGCTGCGGCATAAGCCTTATATATGCCTTTTTTAGGGGCGGCACATACTTGCTCCCATACCGCAATAGCCTTATCCCATTGTTTGTATCTCAAGTATTCTAATCCTTGCTTTACATCTTTATCCCTGCAATCATAAAAATATCTATCCACCGTTTCCCAGTTCGGATAGAAACACTTGGCAACCCGTTCGCCTATATACGAGGCCATGTCTTCTAACGCCGTTTGTCTGTCAGGCAATCCGGCAAGGGCATCATTCAGTGTATTGGCATTCGACTCCCAATACAATGTGTCTATACCCATGTAATATGTCGCATCTGACTTGCCTGCCACCTGCAACGAAAATGAATAATACTCATAAGCCACCAAATAGGCATAATAACTCTCATCCTCTGCAAGGAACACACCTAAAGTATCGTAAGTGATAAATCGGTTGCAAATCAGTGCTGCATCCGATTGATATTCGTAACACAACGAATCTACTTGCTGGCTCTTCAGTGTAGCTGAATTTCGGAACGAACCGTTTGCATTGAGTGTGGTTTCCAACAGACTCACGCTCGAAAATAGCCCCGACTCCTCTAATCCGTGAGTCAGGGAAAACAAGAAACGAACAGGCACTTGCCTCACATCTGTCGAGGCTTTGCCTACGGGGGTGCTACCGGACAGCAGGATATGTCCAAAGTCTTCAGGTTGAGGACCGCAATGATTCACAATCAACAAGTGCTGAATATCCTGTGGGATATTATATCGTGCAGGACGCAACACTTCCAATGTAGTATGCCATTGCTGGGCGGCAACAAAACTGCTGACCAACAACAGGCATACTATTGTCAGCCATCTATTTGCTTGCGTATGCGCCATTCCTTGGGATATAAATTATTACAACGATTGCCCACGTTTTTAACGAAACCGAGAGGTACTCCCTGATAGGTCATACATACCGCACCAACAGGCAGGTTGGGTATGGTTAAAGCCTCGCAGCGCAAATACGACAACGCTTCTCGCAACTCCAACTCTGCACTCGGCAACGCTTCTTTCTTATAACACTTAACCATCGCCAAGCTATGTTGTGGAAACAAGTATCTGCCTCGCACCTCTCCTACGCCGAACCCTGCAGTAATACATATCAACAACTTATGCAACATCTTTACTTGTTGCTCATATCGAGCAGGAAAGGCCTGTAGAAAACGGTCATCTTCGGCTATATACCATCTCTCTGGGTCCGTAAGCCACCCTACCGCTTGTTGTTGGTATGCCGTCAAACTTTTCGGCTTCCTTTCTTTGTCTTTCTTGTCAAGAAATGGCGACTTGTTCCCGCTCTTTGTCGTCTTGCGGAACGCTGCAATATAAAAGCCCTCGCCTCTTGTCCGATGAGGATAAAAATGATATCCCGTACTCTCTTCTATGCCCCATTCTTCCCGATAGCAAACAGGCAGCAACTCTCCCCCTAACTCTCTCTGTATCCATTGCGCATTCTGCTCGTCCTCTATGCTGTTGTAAGTACAAGTGGAATATATCAAAACCCCGCCATCACGCAATGTCTCCCATGCGTTGCGCAGTATATCACGCTGCCGTTCTGCACACATCTCCACATTCTGCATGCTCCATTCCTCTATCGCCTGTGGGTCCTTGCGGAACATCCCTTCACCCGAACATGGGGCATCTACCAGTACACAATCAAAAGAGTTGGGTAATCTTGTGGCAAAATCTTCAGGCTGATTATGGGTAACAACCGTATTCCCGTTACCCCATTTCTGTACATTCTCCGAAAGGATAAATGCCCTCTGACGAACCACTTCGTTGCTGACCAACAACCCCTCAGCACCGATATACTCGCTGATTAGCGTTGACTTCCCGCCTGGTGCCGCACACAAGTCTAACACAATTGACTCTTTTCCCACATATTGTTGCAGCACCTGATAAAGAAACATCGAAGATGCCTCTTGCACATAATAGCACCCTGCGTGAAAAAGTGGGTCAAGAGTAAAAGAGGGTCTGCTGTCAAGATAATAACCCGACGGATGCCACGCCACCGCAGAGAGATCCTGTGTCTGCATCGCTTTCTTGTTATTTATGCGTATCGACAATAACGGCGGCCTGGCTATTGCGCGGAGAAAAGCATCTGTCGCGCTGCCTAATTGTTTGCGCATCAATAATGTGAATGCATTGGGTAACATGGGGCGTAAAATCAATGTTTGCAAAGGTACTATATTTTTCTTATATTTGCACCTCAATTTGAGAAATATGTTCCCTATCGAAGACCTTAATAAAAGCCAGCAGGAAGCCGTCCTCTACAACGATGGTCCGTGCCTCGTCATTGCAGGTGCAGGCTCTGGCAAAACCCGTGTCCTTACCTATAAAATCGCCTATCTCTTGTCGTTGGGTATCCCTGCCACCTCCATTGTGGCACTCACCTTTACCAATAAAGCAGCACGGGAAATGAAAAAGCGTATCGAGAACTTGGTCGGAGCAGGGGTCGCCCGTTATCTTTGGATGGGGACTTTTCACTCCATCTGTGCGCGTATCCTTCGGAAAGAGGTGGAGTGCTTGGGCTTTACCTCCGACTTCACTATCTACGATGCTGCCGACTCCAAGAACCTTATCAAACGCATTATTAAGGAAATGGCACTCGATGACAAGGCTTATCGGGTCAACAATGTCGCAGCAAGGATATCGATGGCTAAAAACCACCTGCTCACCGACAGGGATTATGCACGGAATGTCGAGTATATCAAAGAGGATGAAAAGGCACGGATGCCATTGCTGTATAACATCTTCAGTCGCTACAACAAGCAACTGCGCAACGACAATGCAATGGATTTCGACGACCTCTTGTTCTATATGAATGTGCTGTTGCACGATTTTCCCTCTGTCCGCGAAAAGTATCAGCAAAATTTCGGCTATGTCTTTGTCGACGAGTACCAAGACACCAACTATGCACAAGACCTGATTGTGCGTGTGCTGACCGAGCCGCAACGGCACATCTGCGTAGTAGGAGACGATGCGCAAAGTATCTATTCGTTTCGGGGTGCGGACATCGCACATATCTTGCGCTTTCAACAGCAATTCCCCGACGCACGGCTCTTCAAACTGGAACAGAACTACCGAAGTACCCAGAATATCGTAGGAGCGGCAAACAGTCTGATAAAGAAGAACTACCGTCAAATACCCAAGGAAGTCTTTTCCGAGAAAGAAAAAGGAGATTTGGTACACATCAGCAGATATGCTGACGACCGAGAAGAAGCAATGGCGATAGCCAATATGTTGTCAAAAAGGAACTCCCAGAAAAAAGAACCCTACAACCAATTTGCCGTCCTCTATCGTACTAACGCCCAGTCCCGTGTCTTGGAGGACGCTTTCCGCAAGAAAAACATACCCTATAAGATATATGGCAGCATGTCTTTCTATCAGAGAAAGGAAGTCAAAGACGCACTGGCGTATATGTATCTCGCTGTCAATCCGGAGAACACCGAAGCCCTCTTGCGTATCATCAATGTACCCTCACGAGGCATCGGCGATACAACCATCAAGAAACTCACCGACATCGCGCGGACACAAGGCATGAGCCTGAATACACTCTTGCGGACACTGCCTAACAATGCGGTGAACATCGCCTCTTCCACCTGCCAAAAACTCCTGTCCTTCGTCAGTCTGCTCGACTCCTTTGCCGCAAAGGCGCAAACGGCTACTGCCTATGAGTTCGCCGACGATGTGCTGAAACGCTCGCAACTCCTCCTTTCCGCCGTCGAGGACCGAACGGTCGAAGGACAAGAGCGTAAGGCGAACCTCGAAGAACTCTTGGCTGGCATACGCGAACAGGAAAACGACCGCATTGAACAAAACGAGCCACCGCTCTCTATCTCCGAATTTCTCTCCGATGTTGCACTGCTTACCGACCAAGATGAGAAAACCAAAGATGATACACCTCGCACGCTTATGATGACCGTACACGCTGCAAAAGGACTCGAGTTCCCTGTCGTTTTCATCGTAGGCATGGAAGAGAAACTCTTCCCTTCTATTTTTGCCAAAGACGAAAACAACATCGAAGAAGAACGCCGCCTGTTCTATGTCGCAATCACACGGGCAGAAAAGGAATGTTATATCAGCCATGTCGGGCAACGCTTCTGGAACGGAGCCGTACAAATATCGAATCCGAGCCGTTTCCTGCAAGATATCGATACGAACTTCATCGACAATAATTCCTGCAAAATACAAGTGCCATGCATCGAACGGTCAGGATTCTTCCCTGAACCCAAGAAATCGGTCTATTCCGTGCTACGGAATCTGACAAAACTCCCTTCCAAATCCCCTGCTGCACCCAAACCCGTACAATGCCCCTATAGCGTAGGCACACGAATCTTTCACGACAATTTCGGCATAGGAACGGTCCTCGAAACAGAGGAAGACAGAATAAAAGTACAGTTCGATGAATTCGGAACAAAAACCATTTTCTTGGCGTATGCAAAACTCAAGAAAGTATAACGGGTCCGTCCTGCTCAGACCGACCCGTTGCTCCCTTTCTTTCTATTAGGACTTTAACAGGACCGTCCCTGTCAACGACCTGCATTATAAGTCTCAAGAGCCTTCCGAAGAACCACCATCGCCTTCGCAAGGTCCTCTTTGTTCAGTACATAAGCCATACGAACCTGCTTCTTGCCGTCTTCCGCATGGGTGTAGAACCCGCTGCCTGGAGCCATCATTATCGTCTGACCCTCATACTGGAAATCTGTCAGACACCATTGGCAGAACTTGTCCGTATCATCCACCGGCAATTGAACCATTGTATAGAATGCACCCATCGGAGTAGGAGCAAACACACCCGGTATTTGGTTCAACTGATCGATTAGGAAGTTGCGTCGGGACACATACTCATCGTAAACTTCCTCCAAGTATTCCTTGGGCGTGGAAAGCGATGCCTCTGCAATAATCTGTCCAAGCAGTGGTGGCGACAGACGCGCTTGACAGAACTTCAAAGCGGCTTGCCGTATCTGCTTGTTGCGCGTGATAAGTGCGCCGATGCGGATTCCGCATTCCGAGTAACGCTTGCTCACCGAGTCTATAAGGATAACATTGTCATCTATCCCCTCCAAATGAAAAGCAGAGATGTAAGGACGCTTCGTGTAGATAAATTCACGGTACACTTCATCCGAAATCAAATAAAGGTTATGCTTCTTGACTATATCTCTCAATTGACACATCTCCTGCTTTGAATACAAGTAGCCTGTTGGATTGTTCGGATTGCATATCAATATGGCACGCGTCTTTGGCGTAATCTGTTTCTCAAACTCCTCGATAGGAGGTAGTTTGAAACCGTTCTCGATATTCGTCTTTATCGACTTCACTACGGCACCGCACGAAATCGCAAAAGCCATATAGTTGGCATAACTCGGGTCCGTTACTATTATCTCGTCGCCAGGGTCCAAACACGACATGTAGGCGAACATAATAGCCTCCGAACCGCCTGCTGTTATGATAATCTCATCTGGCGAAAGGTCTATTCCGTACTCGGCATAATAACCCACCATCTTCGTACGGAGCGATTTCGTTCCTTGGGACGGCGTATATTCCAAAATGTCATGATGAAGCGAGTGTATGGCTTTCAAACCACAGGCAGGTGTCTTTATATCAGGCTGACCGATGTTCAACTGATAGATGTGGATGCCGTTACGAGTGGCAATATCTGCATACTTCGCCAACTTGCGAATGGGGGATTGGGGCATATTCTTTGCCCGTTTGGAGATCTCCATGGTAGTGTTGCTTTATTGGTTACTCCGCAAAGATATACTGATTTTTTCAATTTAACAAGTATGTCACAAAATATAGCAAAATAATTGCCTCCTTAAACCATACAAGTCGCCTCATCTTGCACGGACAGTTTCTCCCATTTTCTTCCATCAAAGCATAAAACTCCCCTCCGCCAACCTCAAACCTCCCTCCGCCAAACATAAAAACTTCCCTCCGCCAAGCCCCATAAACACTACCCATTCCAAAGGATTTATATACGATTTATATAGGACGCATATAGGACGAATATAGGATGAATATAGGAAGAGCATACAAAAAACCACCCAATCTTGCATGTTAATTGTTAACTGTTAATTGTTAATTAAATCCCTGCATATTAATTGTT
>CAVHKB010000055.1:0-12322 GCA_963636305.1 Prevotella sp. P5-108 | reverse complement strand
TATATTCGTCCTATATGCGTCCTATATAAATCGTATATAAATCCTTTGGAATGGATAGTAAACACAGGGGTTGGCGGAGGGGAGGTGGTAATTAACAGTTAACAATTAATAATTAACATACATTATCGGATCGAGGGGGAAGGTGTGTATTGTTTAGGGATTTGTGTCGGGGAGGGACTGTTGTTGGAGGGAGGGAGGCGGGGGATTGATTGCTTTTGGGAGGGGTTGGTATGCGGAATTCGAGCAAAAAGAAAGAAAATAGTTGTTATTTCTTGCTTTATATACAAAGAAGTTGTACCTTTGCAGCGCATTTGCCGAAAGCGATATGCAAAGAAGTTGTATCTTTGCAGAGTATTTGCTGAAAGCGAGTAGCACATTTGCCGAAAGCGAGTAGCACATTTGCCGAAAGCGAGTAGAGCATTTGCTGAAAGTGAGTGTAATGCGGCAATAGCTCAGTTGGTAGAGCACTAGCTTCCCAAGCTGGGGGTCGCGAGTTCGAGCCTCGTTTGCCGCTCTGAAGTACCTTTTTGCAGCGTGTACGCCAAGTACATGGGTGAAAGGTACTTTTTTTATCGGAATAAATATCGTACCTTTGCGGATTGGAACAGGACACCATAGACAGATGGAGAGTGAGGGGTTGTCCGTTCCGAGAGAGATATGGAGTACAAGTACTTATCACATATAGATTATCCTCGTGATTTGAAGCGTTTGCGCATCGATGAACTTCCGGCAGTATGTGCGGAGTTGCGTGATTTTATCATCGAGGAGTTGAGTCGTCATCCCGGTCATCTTGCGTCGTCGCTTGGAACGGTGGAGTTGACAGTAGCGTTGCACTATGTGTTTGACACTCCAGAAGACAGGATCATCTGGGACGTGGGTCATCAGGCTTATGCGCACAAGATATTGACGGGTCGTCGCGAGCGTTTTCACACGAACCGTCAGTACAAGGGGTTGGCACCGTTTCCGACCCCTGCAGAGAGTGAGTATGATGCCTTTATAGCAGGTCATGCGAGCAACTCTATTTCGGCGGCGTTAGGTGAGCAGATTGCCAATCAGATGCAGGGGAACAGACGGCAGGTGGTAGCCGTAATCGGCGATGGAGCGATGACGGGTGGATTGGCTTTTGAGGGGCTGAACAACACCTCAATGGACAAGAACAACCTGCTCATTATCTTGAACGACAACAATATGGCGATAGACCCTTTGAAGGGTGGTTTTACACAGTACTTGGTAGATATTACCACATCGGGTGGTTACAACCGTTTCCGTTATCGTCTTTATCTTCTATTGAAGCGTTTGCATCTGATTGATGACAACAAGAAGCAGCGTGTACAGCGTTTCAACAACAGTCTGAAGGCGATGCTAACCCGTCAGCAGAAGAATATATTCACGGGGCTTAATCTCCGTTATTTCGGTCCATCGGACGGTCATAATGTGATTGATTTAGTTCGTATCTTGAGTGAGATAAAGGACTTTGAAGGTCCTCGTGTGCTGCATATTATCACGAAGAAAGGCAAAGGTTACGAGCCAGCGGAGAAGAGTCAGACGGTGTGGCATGCTCCAGGCGAGTTTTGTGTAAAGACAGGCGTCAGGGTATGTGAGGAGTCGGACAAGCGTCAGCCGTTGCTATGGCAGGAGGTGTTCGGTCGGACCTTGTTGGAGTTAGCCCGCAAGGACAAGCATATAGTGGGTATTACTCCTGCGATGCCGAGTGGTTGCAGCATGAACATTATGCAGGAGGAGATGCCAGAGCGAGTGTTTGATGTGGGTATTGCAGAAGGACACGCCGTGACATTTTCTGCCGGTTTAGCCAAAGAGGGGATGTTGCCTTATTGCAATATCTATTCATCTTTCATGCAGCGTGCGTACGATAACATCATACACGATGTGGCTTTGCAGAATCTGCACGTGGTGCTGTGCATTGACCGTGCGGGTATTGTAGGAGCAGACGGGGCGACCCATCACGGGTTGTTTGACATGGCGTATTTGCGTCCTATACCGAATCTTATTATCGGCGCGCCGATGGAGGGTCGTGACCTGCGTGATATGCTTTATACGGCACAGTTTGTTCAGGCTCCCATTGCGATACGATATCCTCGCGGTCCTATTCCAGAGGAGGCGGACCCACGCCAGGAAGAGCCGCATCGGATGGAGGTAGGCAAGGCGCAGTTGCTGCAAGGGTGCGAGGAATCGACCACGGCGGTACTTTCGATAGGTGCGATTGGCAACACTGTTCGCAAAGCACTTACAGGGAAAGCCATTACGCACTACGATATGCGCTGGCTCAAACCTATAGACACGGAAGTGTTAGACAAGGTGGGAGCGCATTGCGACCTTGTTTTCACGGCGGAGGACGGTATTGTTGCTGGAGGACTTGGCAGTGCGGTAGCGGAGTACTTTACGGAGAAGGGCTACAAGGCTCGTGTCGTGAAGATAGGGGTACAGGACCAGTTTGTGGAGCATGGCAGTGTAGCATCGTTGCATCATGCATTGGGTCTTGACGAGGAGGGCATCCGCCACACGATAGAAACAACACAACCATAATAGATATGCGCATCATTATAGTAGGAGCAGGGGAAGTAGGAACGCACTTGGCAAAGTTGCTTACCCGCGAGAATATGGAGATCTGCCTTATGGACGAGAATGCCGATAACTTAGGCAATTTGGAGTCGAATTACGATATGCAGACAAAGGTAGGTTCGCCCACCTCTCTTCATGACTTGAGGGATATAGGTGTTAAGGGTGTTGATTTGTTTATAGCCGTTACCCCTCTTGAGAGTGTGAACATGACAGCCTGTCTGATTGCCAACAGTATGGGCGCACAGAAGACACTTGCCCGTATAGACAATTACGAGTATCTTCTTCCGGAGAACCGCGTTTTCTTTGAGAAGTTAGGTTTGAATCATCTGATTTATCCGGAGGTGTTGGCAGCCAAGGAGATATGTGAGGTCTTACAGACTAATTGGATGCGTTATCATCTTGTGTTGGGTGACGGCACATTGCATCTGTGTGTGATACGGGTGCGAGAGAATTCGGTGATAATCAACAAGAAGTTCATGGACGGCAGTTTCAACCACAGCCGCTACAGGGTTGTTGCGATAAAGCGTGAGATGGAGACAATCATCCCGAGAGGGAACGATGAGATATTGGCGGGGGATTTGGTTTATTTTGTATGTACAAAGGAGAACCTTGATTTTGTGCGTGAGCAGGCGGGCAAGGAGAAGCGTGACATTCATAATGTGCTATTCATAGGGGGCAGTCGTATTGCGCAGAAAGCAGCGCAGTCGTTGCCTGAGAACTTGAACATCAAGATATTGGAGTCAAATAGAGATATTTGTTACCAACTCTCGAACAAATTGGGGAATGCGCTCATTATAAACGCAGACGGCAGTAATATGGAGGTATTGAAAGAGGAGGGGATACGGGATGTGGACGCATTTGTGGCGGTGACGGAAAGCAGCGAGACCAATCTTTTTGCCTGTTTGGCAGCCAAGCGGATGGGTGTTAAGAAGACGATAGCAGAGGTGGAGAATATAGATTATATCCCGATGGCAGAGAGTTTGGATATAGGTACAGTGATCAACAAAAAGGCCATAGCCGCAGGTTATATCTACCAGATGCTTTTGGATGCCACAGTTCTAAACATACGGAACCTGACGAATGCCGATGCTCAAATCATAGAGTTGAAAGCGACGGAGGGAAGTAAGATTACACGGCATAAGATCAAGCAGTTAGATCTACCGCGCGACATCAATATAGGTGCTATAGTCAGAGACGGAGTGGCAGTATTGGTGAACGGAGATACACAGGTGGTGACCAATGACCAGGTGGTAGTGTTCTGCAAGTCGGCAGCGATACGCCAGTTAGAGAAGTTCTTCAAGTAACCTTTCAGCGATGACGAGGACATTTAATACCCGATTAGTAGTAAAGACGATAGGTGCGCTCTTGTTGATAGAGGCATCGTTTATGCTACTGCCATCGTTGGTGTGTCTTATCTACAAAGAAAAGGAGTTGAATACTTTCTGTTTCAGCACGGCAGTTACGATGTTGGCAGGTATTATCGGTTTGGCTGTAGGTTGGAAGGCAGAGAAGCACATTGGTGCGCGAGAGGGTTATCTGATAGTAGCGATTGTGTGGTTTATATTCTCGCTGTTCGGTATGTTGCCGTATTATCTGAGCGGTGCGATACCGAACTTTACCGATGCATTTTTTGAGACGATGTCGGGCTTCACGACAACAGGAGCGACCGTCATTCCTAATGTGGAGGTAATGGGGCATGGTATACTCTTTTGGAGGAGCCTTACTCAGTGGTTGGGAGGTATGGGGATTATTGTATTGTCGATTGCCATTCTTCCTATGTTCGGGATGGGTGGTATGCAACTGTATGCAGCGGAGATGACAGGGTTGTCGTATGAGAAAGTGTCGCCCCGCATATCGGACACTGCCAAACTGATATGGATGCTCTATTTGTGCCTTACGCTGTGTGAGGTGTTGCTCTTATGGCTGTTTGGTATGGATTTATTCGACTCGATATGTCACTCGTTTTCCACTATGGCGACGGGGGGCTTTTCGACCAAGAACAACAGTTTGGCATACTATGACAATGCAGCCATACACTATACGGTGAGCCTATTTATGTTGTTGGCGGGTTTGAACTTTGTTCTTCTTATTTACCTGCTGCGCGGCAAGCCGAGGCTTCTTTTCCACGATGAAGAGACACGCTGGTATGTAGGTTGCGCATTGGTGTGTGCATTGGCGGTGTTTGCAGGGTTATATATTTCCCGTCCGACATGGGCATGGCAGGTGGCAGAGCGTTCATTTAGAGATGGTTTATTCACTGTGGTAGCGGCAATGACCTCGACAGGGTACTCCATTTCCGATTATGTGTTGTGGCCATCGGTGCTGTGGGTATTGGTATTGTTCCTGATGCTTACAGGCGGTTGCGCAGGCAGCACGACGGGAGGAATCAAGTGGATACGCCTTGTTATCATCATAAAGAACGGATTAACAGAGTTTAAGAGACGCATACATCCCAATGCCATTATCCCTGTGAAACTTAACGGGAAGCCTGTAGGAGAACAGTCGATTTACAACACTATGGCGTTTTTGCATTTCTACATATTCATTATTGGGGTAGCCACACTTGTATTCTGCGCCTGTGGTTTGAGTTTCGACGAGTCGATCGGTACGGCAATATCTGCGATGGGGAATGTGGGCATCAGCATTGGGCAGTTTGGTCCTGCCGGTACTTATGCGGCATTTCCATTGGTGGGAAAATGGGTGATGGTGTTTGTTATGCTCATCGGTCGTCTTGAGATATTCACAGTTTTGCTACTCTTCTCTCCTACCCTTTGGAAAAAATGAAGCAACTCAAGCCTTGGCATATCAGTCTGTTTATCTTCTCTATTATAGGTGCATTGGCTTGCATTGCCGCTGTTTATCCGGAGGACGGTATAACGATTGGCGATACTACATTACACTTTCCTACATTGCAGTCGTATTGGCAATGGGACGGTCAGGCTGAAGAGCCGATAAGCGAGCCTGAACTATCGCCCGAAGAGTGGCTTGCTTTGCGGGCAACAGAAGCACACAAAGCCGAAGAGACAGGATTTATCCAGTATTTCCAAACGAACCCGTCGCGCATTCATTGGCCACACGAAGACAGTTGTTCCGTAGGGGACAGTACCTACTTTGACCCACTCTATACCGCCCTGAGAAATGCCTCCGACACAAGTGTGCATATCGTGCATTATGGCGACTCGCAGATAGAAGAGGACCGAATCACACAGATATTGAGACGACAACTGCAGGAACAATTTGGCGGTGGAGGAGCAGGGCTTATACCTTTGTATCAGTCTATTGCAACTGTCACGATAGGGCAACATACCAACATCGAGCCTACCCGTTATTTAGTCTATGGGAATCAGGCTTATCGTCGCAACAAAAGTAACAGGTACGGCCCTATGGGGCAAGTGGCAATGGTGGACACCACCATCGCTTGTTCCGTCAAACCTCGAAGCAAACAGACGGGACTCTACTCTGCCCACTATTTCAACCGCCTTACGCTGTTATACTCGACCCGTTCCTCAATGAATCTGACCGCCAAAGGGCAAACAACGAGGCTCACTCCGTCGGAAGAGCCGATGCAATGCACCACCATTGCGCTAACAGACAGCACCACTTCCATCAACCTCCGTCTGTCGGGCAATGGCGAAGTGTATGGTATTCTGCTCAGCCAGGACAGAGGTGTGGGCGTTGACAACATTCCCATGCGTGGTTGTTCAGGGCTTGTATTCACGAGCATTCAGGCTGCACAACTGAACAAATACTTCAGCACCACCAACACAAGGCTCATCATTCTGCAGTACGGGGGCAACACTATCCCGTACCTCCATTCGAAAAAGGATGTCGACCAGTATATCGCCTCCTTGACCAAGCAAATCCGTTACCTGCAGCAACAAGCACCCAATGCCGCCGTTCTCTTTATCGGTCCCAGTGATATGACCACTCGGCGCAAAGGCGTACTGCAGACCTACCCGCTGCTGCCCTATATGGAGAAAACATTATGCCGCGAAGTAACCCGTGCAGGTGCAGCCTACTGGAGCATCTACAGCAGTATGGGAGGAGAGAACTCTATGCAACAATGGGCAAAGGCAGGACTTGCGGGGAACGACTATGTGCATTTCACACGAAAAGGAGCAGAGAATATAGGCAATATGCTGTGCGATGCTTTGTTCAACGGATACAAATTCTATCTCTGGAGAAACAACATTGACGACTGACCGCATGAACGACCTGCTCACACACATATTTGCGTTTGATGCCGACACTCCCCTGCTCTTTACGCAATTCTACTTCTGGGCTTTCTTCGCCATTGTTTATGCATTCTTTGCTCTATTCCATAGCAAACGACTGTTACGCAACAGTTTTCTCCTCTTCGTAAGCCTGTTCTTCTACTACAAGACCAGTGGGCTTTTTATCCTCATCCTGCTCTTTGTCACCTGTTCTGACTTTCTTATAGCCAAACGAATCTACTCCGCACAGACAAGAGGAAGAACCGCTCTGTCGAAGATATGGCTGTGCTTGAGCATCGTTATCGACCTCTCCCTGTTGTGCTACTTCAAGTATGCCTATTTCCTCACCAATATGCTCAACGACCTGTTCGCTACCCATCTGCAGGTATTCGACATCTTTGCATATATCGGCAACGGATGCTGCGAACACGGACGATTCGACATTGACAGAATTGTACTTCCAGTAGGCATCTCCTTCTACCTCTTCCAGGTGATTTCTTACACCATCGATGTCTATAAACAGAAAGTAGCACCCGTCAACAATATACTCGACTTTGGCTTCTATGTCTCTTTCTTCCCGCAACTGGTAGCCGGACCTATCGTAAGGGCATCGGAGTTCGTACCGCAACTATACAAGCCCTTTCATCTCTCCAAACGGCAGTTTGGCATCGCCGTATTCTGGATACTCAACGGACTCACAAAGAAGATTGTACTCTCCGACTACCTCGCTGTGCAGTACATCGACCGCGTGTTCGACAATCCTCTCCTCTTCTCTGGCTTCGAGAACCTCTTCGCACTCTTCGCCTATTCGCTCCAAGTCTATGCCGATTTCTCCGGCTATACTGATATTGCCATCGGACTTGCCATGCTCATGGGTTTTTACTTGCCAAAGAACTTCAACTCGCCATACAAAGCCACCAACCCTCAGGACTTCTGGCGTCGATGGCATATATCCTTGTCTCGCTGGTTGAAGAGTTATCTATACATCCCTCTTGGCGGGAACCGTAATGCTACACCTGCCACCTATATCTTGTTGATACTGTTTGCATTGATAGCAGTGGCGCTCACCGGTAACATCTACATCGGTCTGGCTATCCTCTGCATTGCTATAGGCGTTGTCGTTGCCCTGTGTTTCCTGCCGCAGAGGCGTCGGAAAATATACGCCAACCTCAACTCGTTTATCACCATGCTTTTGGGTGGGCTATGGCATGGCGCAAGTTGGAATTTCATTATCTGGGGAGGATTAAACGGGATTGGAATGATTATCTATAAACTCTGGAAAGACTGCTCTTGGCATCTGCGGATGGCAATCATGCTGCTGCTTGCCGCTGCCGTCGTCACCACACGCCATTTCTATGCCACGCCCCTCCTGAACCTATGCACCGTATGGCTCCTCTGCATTGCCTTTGCCACTGCCATTCGGTACATCTACTTCCTGCTCCACCACCGCAAAGCACAGCCCGACAGCCGACCTGTACAACTCATCGCTACCTTCTGGGCTATCCTGCAAACCTTCACTTTTATCACCTTCACACGACTCTTCTTCCGTGCAGGAAGCAATCTCGACCCCGCTACAGCCAACCATCAGGCGTGGCTCACTGCAACGCAAATGATAACACAAATCGGCTCCCCATGGAACTGGAACATCATCCCAAAGGTCATCACACAATATGCAGGGGTAATGCTTATCTTCATCATAGGAATGCTCATCCACTGGATGCCCGCCAAGTTCAAACAGTGGTACAGGCTGCACTTTGCTTCGCTGCCCATTCCCGTCATCGGAGGTATCGCCGTCGTCGTGGTCTTTGTCGTCTATCAGTTCGTCACCGCCGACCTGCAAACCTTCATCTATTTCCAATTCTGAACTCTGCCCTTGCGAACAGCGTGAAAACGCTTGTGCCAGGCATTGAAACGACCAACACTCTCCCTGCCGAACTTGGCAAGACTCCTACGGACCTGCGGCAAGGTCTTTCTCCGCTCGGGATGGCTCTTGCTGAAGAACTTGTCGGCATAACATACAATCTGCTCTTCGATGCTACGAGGACAATAATCGCGCTTCGGCAGAGGCAGATGCTCACGGGCAATCTGTTCCTCACTGATACCCGTTCCCGTATGACGCTCCGCCACTGCCGCATGACGAGGCAGACCCTCCTTGCGCAATAGGTCTGCACCCAAATAACCATGGCAGATGTAATCCTTGTCACCGTAACAAAATATGCTTGGCGCATCGCAGAGATAGATTCCTATATCGTGCAACATCGCAGCCTCATACAGAAATGCCTCGTCTGCGCATAGTTCCGGATGATTATGTGCCACCTCCAACGCTTTCTGTGCCACACAACGGCTATGGCGCAACAATATCTCCTCCAATCGTGGATTAGAGGCGTAGTAACGGTGTATCAAGGCTTCGCAATCCATTCGGCTTGGCTATTGATGCAACCCGTTTAACAGTGCCTGTGCGCTCATACGCTTCTTATCTGGCAACTGCAACTCAACTATCTCCACAAAACCATCCGCCACCGATACCCGCAGCGAACGCTTGTCATCCGTCTGCACCACACCGCAAGGCAAGCAATGTGTCTGCGTAATGGGACGAACGGAATAAACCTTTACCACCCTCTCTTCGCCTCCAAGCGTCAGTCGGCACCATGCCGTCGGATAAGGACTCAGACCTCGCACAAAATTGTGTACCTCTCGCGCAGTGCGACGGAAGTCTATCTCACAAGTCTCACGGAAGATCTTTGGCGCAGGGCGGAGTTCTTCGGCAGGCAACGACGGCTGTGGCACACGCGCTACATGGCCGCTCACAATCTGCTCCATCGTCTCTAACACTGCCTCTGTGCCTAAGCGCATCAGACGCTCGTACAGACTGCCTGCGTCCTCCTCTTCACCTATCGGCAACCTGCGCTGCAAGATCATATCACCCGTATCTATCTCGTGTTTCAAAAAGAAGGTCGTTACACCCGTCTCCCGTTCCCCGTTGATAATAGCCCAATTGATAGGAGCAGCACCTCGGTATTGGGGCAGAAGAGATGCGTGTAGGTTGAAGGTTCCCAAACGGGGCATCGTCCACACCACCTCCGGCAACATTCGGAACGCAACCACTATCTGCAAGTCCGCACGATAACTGCGCAACGCTTCCACAAACGCTTCATCTTTCAAACGCTCCGGTTGCAACAACGGCAACCCTGCAGACAACGCATACTCCTTCACCGGTGAGTATTGCAACCGATGACCTCTACCCGACGGCTTGTCTGGCATCGTTATCACTGCCACTACCCGATAACCATGCTCCACCAACGCTTGCAAAGGAGCCACAGCGAACTCTGGCGTTCCCATATAAACGATTCGTAATTCCTTCTTTTCCATTTCTCTTATTCAAGTATCAAGCAGACTCCTGCCTGATTATAGTTTCTTATGTTGCGGAACTGTCCCCAAGGGCATACTCCGTGATACAGACGAACTCCCAATGCCACTCGGGAAAAATAGCCGTCGTAATGAGGCATATTGAAACGCGTCCCGATAAAAACATTATAAGTGAATGCCCGCTGCTCGCTATACGACACACGCTCCAACGCTCCCTCACTGCTCACCGCATAATCGGGATAACCCAACGCCGCGCGATTACGGACCTCCAACGAACCTACGCCCTGAAACCCGTGACGGGAGGTCGGTGATTGGTATTGGTATTGCATATACAACTCCCATGGCGACACACGCGCTTGAGCCTCACTCGCATCGCCGTCCGTACTGTCTATAAAGTACCAACCCTGTCGGGGCTGCCACAATAGCAACAAGCCCGCACGGAAACAGTGGTTCTGTGCATAACGGTCTTCTGCCTCATTCAGCGTAAAAACCAACTCCGTATAGTTGTACGACACATTCACTCGGCGCAACGGAAAACCCTGATCCGCATGCTGTAGCACCAACTCATCGCCTATATGAGTCGACTCATGCTTGAACGGATCCCATGCTATCGAGTAGTTGCGGACAAAGCCACGACTAAGCCTGTGCATAAAACAAACAATCGGACCGCCTATACGGTAATCAGTATCAATCACGGGAGCAGTCGTAGGCTCCAGTATATCCATCCACAACGAAACCGACAAGGGCAACGATACCGACAACGCATAAGACTCGTTGCGGATATTACCTCGCCAGATAGGCAGTTTCATACCAAATACCGACGCCGTCGTAAAACGATAAGTACCTCCCCGATGTCCCCAGTCATAAGAGTAACGATTGCTGTTCCACTGTAAGTCCAAACGGACATAGTCCGGATGAACATCCGCCAACAGCGAATGACCATAAGCAGCATAGCGGAACAGACCGTCACGGAACGAAGTCCCTTGGGCAAACACGCCGCTTGCCAACCACACGCCTGCTATCAAGAACGCGATGCGCTTCATGCTACTCTATTCCCCAAAACAACTTCTGACGGAGAGAGTTAAAGAACGAATGCTCCTCCGTATGGACCAACTTGACCGTCTGCGACGCCTTCTCTATATGCAGCGTAACCTCCTCCTTCATCGTACGGCTGCGACCGTCAACCGATAGCAAGTAACTGTGGGAACGGCTCCTCACCTTCAAGTCTATCTTCCAGTCGTCGGGGATTACCAACGGACGGACATTCAAACTGTGTGTCGCTATAGGTGATATAATCACCGCTTTCGTCTGCGGAGCCATCAGAGGACCGCCAACCGACAAGTTGTAGGCAGTGGAACCGGTGGGAGTGGATATCAACAATCCGTCTGCCTTATAAGTATGAAGAGGTTGCTGATTGATCCAAACCTCTACGGCTATCATCGAACTCAACTCCTGCTTCATCAACGCCACCTCGTTCAGCGACAGTATCTCCTCCTCTTCCGACTGGTGCGACGGCTGTACATGCAACAGCGAACGCTGCTCTATCGTATAGGCATTGTTTATCAACTGCTCGCAGACCGAATTGTTATCCGAAGTCTGTACCTCCGTCAGAAAACCGAGATGACCGCAATTGATACCCAAGATAGGAATGTTCTTGTCAATCACTTGCGACACCGAATACAGGAATGTACCATCGCCTCCCACCGACAAGGCAAAATCGATAGTATTCTCCACATCGTGCGTATAAGGCGCATACTTGTCACGAAGATTCATCTCATTGCGCAACTCCTGCGACAACAGTACCTGCACATGGTGTGCATCCATAAAAGCAAGAATCTGAGCCACCTCTACTAAGGTGTTCTTTTTGCTCGAGTTACCAAAAACGGCTATAGTCATAACGACAACAATGTTTGTTCCCGCAAAGATACTATTTCTTTCCTATTCCCGCAAATACTCCCCCCAACCCTCCACCATACAAATCCATTCAACCCTCCACCGTGCGCTTATGCCAACTGTAGAGCCATAGCGTGCTATGGCTCTCAACTCTCCTTCGCAGGTAGAACAATATGTTACCCACCAACCACACAACACCCCTCAACCCGACAACGCATATTAATTGTTAATTGTTAATTATTAATTACATTCTCCCCTGCATATTAATT
>CAVHKB010000054.1:0-12432 GCA_963636305.1 Prevotella sp. P5-108 | reverse complement strand
GTCCTATATGCGTCCTATATAAATCGTATATAAATCCTTTGGAAGTGGTAGGAAATAGTGGGGGAAGCAAAGGGTTACATGAATGATTGTGCAGTCCTTTGTTATGCATAGTTGTTTCCTCTTGTATAAAAAATATATTTATTTATGCAGGAACAAATACACAAAAAATTATCACAAATAAATTCAAATATAAAGAACGGCAAACATATTTTCAACGGACGGATGACCTGCGGGAACGGACGCTGCGCGTATTGTCATTAATTATCATAAAGAACAAAGAATGCCCCATCACCCTCCAAATATATGGAAAATTATCACAAATATGACCAAATAATAAGGATCAATACAGAGGATTGACGGAAACGGGCGCCTGCGGCGTAGGGACACGAATTGACATAAGAAAGCAGGACAGATCAGCATCATAAATATCGGTTTCCTTGCTTTCTCCGACAAAATATCTACAAAATATGTTATATAACAGCCCTAAAATACACATCTTGATTTGTCCGTTATGAAAAAATGTTGTAATTTAGCGGTGATAAAAATCGGCTCGGTACACACAGCGAGTGCTACTGCCGATAACGAAGGTATTAGTCGCAGTAAAACAGATGTTTAACCACTAATAATAGTACCTTGATATGTCAAACAATATTCAAAATAACTTCTGCGTCATAATGGCAGGAGGGATAGGTAGCCGTTTCTGGCCCTATAGCAGACAAGACAAGCCCAAACAGTTCCTTGATTTCTTCGGGACAGGTAAGTCCCTGCTGCAACTGACCGTTGAGAGATTGCTGCCGCTCGTCCCCAAAGACAACATACTTATTGTCACAAATGTACAATACAAGGCTTTGGTTCTTGAGACCTTTCCTTGGATGAAGGAGCAGCAAATACTCTGCGAACCTGTGCGGAGGAACACTGCACCGTGCATTGCCTATGCTGTTGCGAGAATAAAAGCCATCACCAACCGAGCCAATATCATTATCGCACCTTCCGACCACCTCGTGCTACAGGAAGACGCTTTTCGGAGAACCATAGAAGCAGGGATTGACTTTATTGCCAACAATAATGTACTGCTGACACTTGGAATAAAAGCGACGCGACCTGAAACAGGCTACGGATATATCCAGATTGACCCTGAAAACCAACTGCAAGGAATCAACAAAGTCAAAACATTCACCGAGAAGCCCAACAGAGAACTTGCGGAAATGTTCCTCCGTACGGGTGAATTCCTGTGGAACTCGGGGATGTTCCTTTGGAATCTCGATGCCATAACAACGGCGCTGCAGACCTATATCCCTTCTATTTGGGACAAGTTCCAAGCCGGAATCCAATATATGGCAACGCCAGAAGAAGACACATTCATTCAGGAGATGTTTCCGTCTTGTGCCAATGTCTCAATAGATTACAGCCTGATGGAAAAGGCGAATAACGTGTATGTGCTTGAGGCAGATTTCGGATGGAGTGATTTAGGCACATGGGGTTCTCTTTACGAGCAGTCGGAAAAAGACGACAATGGGAATGTGACCCTCAGGTGCGAGACGGCTCTATATGACAGCCATAACAACGTAATCGTCCTGCCAAAAGGCAAACTCGCAGTTGTACAGGGACTCAATGAATATATCGTCGCAGAATCTGACAATGCGCTACTTATCTGCCGTAAAGAATGTGAGCAGCAAATACGACAGTTTGTCAACGATGCACAGATGCGATTCAATGGGAAGTATAACTAATATATACCCTGCATAGTCTATGTCATACTTGAACTTTGATAAGACGCTCCTCAACAATCTTGAACGCTCGTTAAGCAAAGAGATGATTCGCACCAACCGTGCAGGAGCATACAACAGCACGACACTCGTCGATTGTAATACAAGAAAGTACCACGGGCAATTGGTTCTTCCTCTGCCCGAACTGAGTAACGACAACTATGTACTGCTCAGTTCTCTTGATGAAACGGTCATACAACATGGGGCAGAGTTCAATCTCGGCATACACCAGTATGGCGACAACAACTTCGCGCCTAACGGACATAAATATATCCGTCAATTTGATTGCGAACTCATCAGTAGGACTATCTATCGCGTAGGGGGAGTTATTCTTTCGAAAGAGCGGATGCTCGTGAGTTTCGAACCTCGTGTACTCATTCGATATACACTTATCGAAGCACACTCTCCTACAAAACTCCGCTTCCGTCCGTTTCTTGCCTTCCGCAGTGTAAACGACCTCACTGTAGAGAACAACCGCGCAAATACAGACTGCACTCCTGTTGTCAACGGAGGAGCGTGCCAACTCTACCCTAACTTTCCTGTTCTGTATATGCAGTTCTCGAAAGCCGTTGATTACCAACATAACCCGCTCTGGTATAAGAATATCGAATATATGAAAGAGCGCGAACGGGGCTTCGACTACAAAGAAGACCTGCTCGTACCGGGATACTTCGAACTGCCGATGAGAAAAGGAGAATCCGTCATCTTTGCTGCCGGCATTACGCAAGCAGTTCCGAACAAACTCAAACCGATATGGGAGACGGAACTCAAACGACGCATTGTCAGGACGGATATGTTTGCCTGCCTTAAAAATTCCGCAGGACAATTCTACAAAAGAGAAGGCGACAAGTGTCATCTGTTAGCGGGATACCCTTGGTTCCACTCTACTGCACGAGAGCAGTTCTTTTCGTTGCCCTCTTGTACCCTTATGATTAACCGACCGGAATACTGGGAGGCTATTATGGACCAAACTGCCATTGATGAAGTGAAAGCATTCCTCAATGACCCTGCATCCCAATCTCAACTTGAGGGACTTGATGAGCCTGATGTACTGCTGTGGTTCATCCGTGCGATACAACAGTATGCGCTGTGTTACTCCGTGCAAGAGGCTGCCGAGAAATATGGCAACATCTGCGCAGAGATAATGGACTTTATTCGCAAGCAACGACATCCGAGAGTATGGGTTCATGCTAACGGACTTGTATTCGTTAACGGAACAGAAAAGCCTGCCACATGGATGAATGCCGTTGAGGATGGCAGACCTATTACACCAAGGACGGGATATGTAGTAGAAATCAATGCTCTGTGGTACAACGCGCTCTGTTTCACCGCAGAACTCTTAAGACAGCTGCAAAGAGCGCACGAAGCAGACTTGCTTGAATCGCAAGCAGGACTCGCCAAGAACTCATTCGTTGCCACATTCTGGAACGGGCTATACCTTTACGACTATGTTGTGGATGCCTATAAAGACAAAGAGGTCCGTCCTAACCAGATATGGGCTGCTTCATTGCCCTACTCTCCTCTTGACAGAAAACAGAGAAAGGCAGTAGTTGACATCTGCACCAAAGAGTTGCTCACGCCACGAGGACTCCGAACACTATCTCCGAAGAGCGGTAACTATAGACCCGTCTATATAGGAGGGCAACTTGAACGAGACAGGAATTTTCATAATGGACCAGTATGGCCTTGCACCATTGCTGCCTATGTGACGGCATACCTTAACCTCTACAAACAAAGTGGCAGGAATTTTATAGAGAGACTTCTTGTAGGGTACGAAGAGGAGATGTCGGAACTATGTATCGGAACCCTTAACGAACTATACGACGGCAATCCTCCCTACAAAGGACATGGAGGCATGAGTTATGCACCCAGCGTAGCAGCAGTAATCAGCGTTATGCATACTCTGCAGCAATGGAATGATGATAATAACCTTAAATAGAAGACCAAAACTATGCAAGCACTAATGTTCGGGTGGGAATTCCCGCCGCATATATTAGGAGGATTAGGTACTGCCAGTTACGGACTGACTAAGGGGATGGCACAACAACCCGATATGCACATTACTTTCGTTATACCTAAGCCGTGGGGTGATGAAGACCAGTCCTTTTTACGGATAATAGGAGCGAATACCGTTCCTATTGTATGGAAGGAGAACTCATGGGAGTATGTCAACCAACGGCTGCAAGGACGAATGAGTGCCGATGAGTATTTCTACCTGCGACAAGGTATTCACTATGATTATCGGCGTATAGGTACAGATGACCTCGGTTGTGTGAACTTCTCCGGACGATATCCTGACAATCTTCTTGAAGAGATAGGAAACTATGAGGCAGTAGCCAGTGTATTGGCACATCAATTGAACTTCGATATTATTCACTCGCATGATTGGCTTACCTATCCAGCAGGAGTATTCGCAAAACATATATCCGGGAAACCTCTTGTTATCCATGTACATGCGACTGACTTTGACCGTTCAAGGGGTAATGTAAATCCCTCTGTCTATGCCATAGAGAAACGAGGAATGGACGAGGCAGACCATATTATGTGTGTAAGTAACTTGACGCGCCAAACAGTCATTGAAAAATATGGGCAGGACCCTCGAAAAGTATCAACAGTACATAATGCTGTAGAACCTCTCAAAGATGTGGATTCATTTGTCAAGACACCAAGAAAAGACAAAGTAGTCACATTTTTGGGGCGTATAACTATGCAGAAAGGACCGGAGTACTTTGTAGAAGCCGCAGCACGAGTATTACAGAAGACTAATGGAGTCCGCTTTGTAATGGCAGGGTCGGGAGATATGATGAACCAAATGATAGACCTTGTCGCACGGCGTGGTATTGCAGACAGATTTCACTTCACAGGTTTCTTGCGCGGGCGACAAGTACAGGAGATGCTTGCTGAAAGCGATGTATATATTATGCCATCAGTATCAGAGCCTTTTGGTATATCGCCTCTTGAAGCCATGCAAGTGGGAACTCCCTCTATCATCTCAAAACAGTCGGGTTGTGCAGAGATATTGCAACATGCTATCAAGATAGACTATTGGGATATTGACGCTATGGCAGATGCCATATATTCCATAGTCAAATATCCTGCAATGTACAAGAGTTTGAGGGAACTCGGACGAGAAGAGGTAGCCAACATCAAATGGTACGATGCAGGACTAAAAGTACGAGCCATCTACGATGGAGTAATCAACCATACACTATGAACAATGTAAATTAGAACATTATGAAGAATACATGCTTTTGTTTTAGCCTGCACGCACCTTACAGACTGAAACGATATCGCTTCTTTGAAATAGGGCAAGACCATTATTATTACGATGACATGCAGACAGAGGATAATATATCATGGCTCTGCCAAACATCGTATATCCCTCTTTGCCGCACCATCAAAGAGATGATACAAGTGTCGAATGGCAACTTCAAGTGTGCCATCAGCGTATCGGGTATTATGCTCGAAATGCTTGAGCAGTTTGTTCCTGAGATGATTGATCTTCTCAAAGAACTTGCAGATACCAAGTGCGTTGAATTTGTTGCTACGCCTTATGCCTATTCGCTTGCAGCCGTTTATAACCAAAATGAGTTTGAGGAACAACTCAAGCACCATCAACATCTTACACAGGAACTGTTTGCACAGAAATCAACTACGGTATGGAATACAGAGTTGCTCTATTCTGATGAGATAGCCGAATTACTGACCAAACTCGGATATAAGGCTGTGATGACTGAAGGTGCGAAACATATATTGAGTTGGAAATCGCCCAACTACCTGTATTCTTCGGTTGCCGCACCTAAACTGAAAGTACTGCTACGCAACATCGCATTGAGTGATGAACTTGCTTTTCATTTCTCCGACCCTACCTGGCACCACTATCCGATGGACGCGCCTAAATTTGCCCAGATAATAGACGAGATACCACAAGAAGAGCCTATTGTCAATATATGGATGGGGGCAGAAACATTCGGTATAAGACAACAAGCACAGACAGGTATATTCGACTTTATGAAAGCGTTGCCGTATTATCTTTTAGAGAAGAATATCGGCTTTATGACACCTCAAGAAATCGCCAAGAAATTGTCGGCAGTAGATGCTGTTTCCGTGCCTTATCCTATCACATGGGCAGGAGAAGCGAAAGACCTGACGCCCTACAATGGCAATGACCTGCAACAAGAAGCGTTGCACAAACTATATGCAGTGGCAGAACGGGTACATTTGTGTCAAGATAAGCGGCTTAAAAGAGACTGGCTGTTTCTTCAGGCGGTGGACCATCTGCGCTTTATGAACCATATAGATGCCGAAGGTACTAACTACGAATCTGCTTATGAAGCCTTTACTAACTATATGAATGTATTGGCGGATTTCCTGCAACTGGTAGATGAACAATATCCGACCACGATAGACAATGAGGAGTTGAATGAACTGCTCACTACGATTAATAACCAAGAGAAAGAGATAGCCAAGTTGGAAGGAGAACTCAAGAAACTTAGACAAAAGAACAAAGCAAAATAGAAAACAAAACTTTATATATTCTGAACAATGGACATATTAGAACAAATGCTCAAACGAGCGCAATCCAATCCACAGCGCATCGTACTCCCTGAGGGGGACGAGCCTCGTACATTAGAGGCAGCCAATATTATCCTTCGTGATAAAGTTGCCAAACTTATTTTAATAGGCGACCCTACAACCATTCACAATATGGCGAAGGAGAAAGGATACAGCCATATAGCAGAAGCGGAGATTCTTGATCCGAAGAACGACCCCCGTATGGAGGAGTATGCTCAACTGCTCTATGAACTGCGCAAGAAGAAAGGGATGACAGAGGAAGAGGCTCGTAAGAAGGCACAAGATCCACTCTATCTTGGTTGCTTGATGATTAAACATGGTGATGCTGATGGTGAACTTGCCGGAGCGCGCGGGACTACTGCAGATACTATACGCCCTGCATTCCAGATACTTAAAACAAAGCCCGGTGTATCGATTGTGTCGGGAGCATTCTTGATGTTTACCCCTGCGACGCAACTTGGTGAGAACGGATTTTTGGTATTCGCAGACTGTGCAGTGAACCCTTGTCCTAATGCGCAAGAGTTAGCACAGATAGCGGTTTCGACGGCTGTGACTGCACGGGCATTGGCAGGTATAGAGCCTAAGATTGCTATGCTCTCGTTTTCTACAAAAGGCTCGGCAAAACATGAGTTGGTAGATAAAGTAACGGAGGCTACACGAATAGCCAAAGAACTTGCGCCCGACCTTGCTATAGACGGCGAACTACAAGCAGACGCGGCTCTTATTGAGCGTGTAGCCGCAACGAAAGCACCTGGTTCGAGCGTTGCAGGAAAAGCCAATGTATTAGTATTCCCCGACCTGCAAGCAGGTAATATCGGCTATAAATTGGTAGAGCGTTTCTCGGGTGCGAATGCTATAGGACCTATTCTGCAAGGTATTGCCGCTCCTGTCAACGACCTTAGCAGAGGTTGCAAAGTAGATGACATTGTGCAAATGATTATAATCACCGCCAATCAGGCTATCCAATAAACGAAAAAGACATTCCATACGATGAAGATATTAGTATTAAACTGCGGAAGTTCGTCGATCAAGTACAAGTTGTTCGAGATAGAGAAGAAAGAGGTTATCGCACAAGGCGGGGTAGAAAAAATCGGTTTACCTGATTCGTTCCTTGTAGTCAAACTGCCTAACGGAGAGAAAGTGCAGATAAACAAACCCATGCCGGAACATACGATTGGTATTGAACTCATATTGAATGCTCTGACAGACGAGAAAATAGGCTGTATCAAGAATCTGAGCGAGATAGATGCAGTAGGTCATCGTGTAGTACATGGTGGAGAACGCTTCAACAAGTCGGTCCTTATTACCGAAGAAGTACGCCGTGAGATAGAGAAATGCGCAGACCTTGCACCTCTTCATAACCCAGCCAACTTGAAGGGAATAGATGCTATCAGCAAGACATTGCCCAATGTACCTCAAGTGGCAGTGTTTGACACGGCGTTCCACCAGACGATGCCCGATTATGCCTATATGTACGCATTGCCATACGAACTCTATGAGAAGTATGCCATTCGTCGCTACGGTTTTCACGGGACCTCGCACCGCTATGTATCGAAGCGTGTATGCGAGTTTTTGGGAGTTGATCCGAAAGAAAAGAAAGTTATCACGGCACATATAGGCAATGGCGGCAGTTGCGCTGCAGTACTATATGGGAAGTCGGTGGATACGAGTATGGGTCTTACGCCAGTGGAAGGTCTGATGATGGGGACCCGTTCGGGTGACTTGGATTTAGGCGCAGCGATGTATATTATGGACAAAGAACATCTGACGACGGCAGAGTTCTCGACGCTTGTGAACAAGAAGTCGGGTCTTGCAGGAGTGTCGGGTGTATCGTCGGATGCACGGGATATAGACGCAGCCGTTAAGGAAGGCAATCGTCGTGCCGACCTTGCGCGCAAGATGTTCATCTATCGTGTGGTTAAGTATATTGGTGCTTATGCAGCCGCAATGAACGGAGTTGATATTATCGTCTTTACGGGAGGTATCGGAGAAAATGATACATTCATTCGTGGGGAAATTATCAAGGGTCTATCGTTCCTTGGTATTACACTTGACGAGGGAAAGAACGCTGCTACTCGTGGGAAAGAAGCCCTTCTGTCCACGCCAGACAGCAAGGTGCAGGTATGTATTATCCCTACCGATGAAGAGTTGATGATTGCATCGGACACCGCAGCCCTTGTTGATTAGTTCGGTTGCTGCGCAACAACAGCGTCAGACAAGCAAGCCATCCCGTATAGAGGTTAGACCTATGTGGGATGGTTTGTTTTTTGTCGGACAGGCTTTGTTCTGCTGAAGAATATCTGTTTTCGTTCCGTGTTTTTTGACAGATAATTCGTTCGATGGTTGTTCGATAATCACCCAAGAATCACCCAATAATCACATAAGAATCACATAAGAATCTCATATAGATAATACGAGGGAGGTGTGAAGAGTCTGTGAGGGCGGAATGGTGCTTCGGCGTGGTTGCATTACGGAGCGTTCGGAAACGATTATGAGGTGGCGGGACGGTCGGTTGACGGTGCATTGAACGAGGGACGAAGAAGATAGATTGCTCAAGGCGGGACAATAAAAAGAGCCATATTGTTTTATGGCTCTTTTCGTATTATATCCAGCGTCGGAAGTCGGGAGAGTCGCCGACGGAGGCTACATATCCCATTGTTCGCAGGAGGCGATGAGTTCGTCGAAGGAATGGCATTTGCTTTTTGCTTGTATGTCGGCGATTTGTTGCTGTACTGCGCTGTCGTAGGTTTCGCACTCGACATTGCGTATTACACCTAATGCGACGGGTAGTTCGGGTCCTTGCATCATAGCGAGTTTGCGGTGGAGTGTATCGTCTTGAGTAGTGGCATCGTGCACGAGTATATCCTTTTCGGTGATACCGTCTTTGCCGAGTTGTACGGCGCGGATATTCCAACCGTCGAGGATTAGTCCCTTATCTTTATTTTCGCCAAAGAGCATAGGTTTGCCCTGCTCAAGCAGGATGGTTCTTTCTGCTCGCGTTGCCCTGTCTGATATCAGGCTGTGTGTACCGCTGTTGAAAATGACACAGTTGACAAGACATTCGATGACGCTTGTGCCTTTGTGTTGCTGTGCTGCGACCATGCAATTGACAGTGGTCGGCATATCGACATCGAGGGTTCGTGCGAAGAACGTTCCTCTTGCGCCCATGACCAGTTCGGCAGGTATGAAAGGTCGCTCGACTGTTCCATAGGGAGACGATTTAGATACGAAGCCCTTCGGGGAAGTAGGGGAGTACTGTCCTTTGGTCAAGCCATAAATACGGTTGTTGAAAAGGCAGAGGTTGATGTCGATATTTCTTCTGATAGCATGGATGAAGTGGTTTCCTCCGATTGCGAGACAATCGCCGTCGCCAGACATATCCCAGACGGTAAGGTCGGGTCTTGCGGTTTTTACGCCGGTTGCTATTGCCAGTCCGCGTCCATGAATAGTGTTGAAACCATAGGTGTTTATGTAGTGTGGCATTCTGCTTGAGCATCCTATGCCTGAAACGACAACGGTTTGATGTGTAGGGATGCCTATTTGTGCCATTGCTTTTTGTAGAGCAGTGCAGATAGCGTGGTCTCCGCAACCTGGACAGAATCTTACATATTGGTCTGACTTAAATTGTACTGATTCCATAAATAGGTAGATTTAGCGGTTATGCATAAGGACATGTTCGACAATCTCATTAACATGGAAGGGTTGTGCTTCCAACTTATTAAATTGTTCGATGGTTAGATTGTTGAATTTGCTACGAAGATAGGACGCGAATTGTCCGTTGTTGAGTTCGCATACGATAATGCGTGGGTAGTGTCGAAGTAGTGTTTCGGTGTTTTCAGGTAGGGGCATTATGTATTTGAAGTTGGCGGTAGCAGTTTTTATTCCTCGTCGGTTGAGTTCGTCGGTTGCTTGTTTGAGATGTCCTTCGGTAGAGCCGAATCCGACGAGCAGAGTTTCAGCGTTTTCGTCGCCATAGACTGTTTGTGGTGGAAGTTGTTTTGCAATACGATTGATTTTTGTTTGTCGTATTGTAATCATTTTGGCGTGGTTAGCGGGGTCGGTGGATATAGCACCGGTGTTTGCATCTCTTTCCAATCCCATATTACGGTGTTCGAAACCTTCGTCCCCCGGTACAGCCCAATAGCGGACAAGTGTTTCGATGTTGCGAGATGCAGTGTTGAAGGGAGTGTCGGTGGTTTGAGGAACGGTTTGCGGATGTATTTCGGGCAGTTCTGCAAGTTTTGGCAATCTCCAGAGTGAGGTACCATTCGCGAGGTAGGTATCGGAGAGCAATATGACAGGTGTCATGTTCTCCATTGCGAGTTTGGCTGCCATATAGGCTGACTGAAAGCAGTCGGAGGGAGTAGTAGCGGCCATTACTAGTAGTGGTGCCTCTCCATTACGCCCGTACAATGCTTGCAACAAGTCGGCTTGTTCGGTTTTGGTAGGGAGTCCTGTGCTTGGTCCTCCTCGTTGGACATCAATTACCACCAATGGTAGTTCAGCCATGACAGCGAGTCCGATCGCCTCACTTTTGAGTGAGAGACCAGGTCCGGAGGTGGTAGTGACAGCGAGGCATCCTGCGAAAGAGGCTCCAATAGCGGTGCAGACACCTGCTATTTCGTCTTCTGCCTGCACGACGGTTACTCCGAGGTCTTTTCGGAGAGCGAGTTCCTGCATTATGTCGGTAGCGGGTGTGATAGGATAGGAACCAAGAAAGAGTTTTTTATTTGCTTTTTCGGCAGCAGCGATCAATCCCCAAGCGGTGGCTTTGTTTCCTGCGATGGAAGTATATCGTCCGTGTTGGAGAGTTTTGGAGTGTCCGATTATATAGTTATTGACATTAAGATGGAGGTTGCCTGCATAGTGGTAGCCATCGGTGAGGACCTTTGCATTTGCGTGGAACAAATCAGGTTTTTTCTTGAATTTGTTTTCTACGAAATGCAGTGCCATGTCGAGAGGTCGCTGGAAGAGCCAAGATACCAAGCCGAGTGCAAACATATTCTTGCAGCGCAGAATGGATTTATTGTCCATTCCTGAATCTTTGAGGCTCTCTTTGGTGAGGGTGGTCAGTGCGACAGGTACAATCTGTACTGTTTCGGGGAAAGAGAGTTCGGTGAAAGGATTGTCGGTTTTGTATTGTGCTTTTTGGAGGTCTTTGTCGGTGAAAGAATCGGTGTCGAAGATGACAACAGAGTATTGGTGTATATTCTTTCTGTTGACTTTGAGAGCCGCAGGATTCATAGCGATTAACACATCGGCGTAATCGCCAGGTGTGTATATTCTGTTATCCCCGAGGTTGACTTGGAATCCGCTTACGCCACCGAGTGTGCCTTGAGGTGCGCGTATTTCGGCAGGGAAGTCGGGGAAAGTAGAGATTTCGTTACCTGAAATGGCTGATAGATTAGAGAAGAGTGTGCCTGTGAGTTGCATACCATCTCCTGAGTCGCCGCAAAATCGAACAACGACATTTGATAGGTTGTCAGTGGACATAACTATTCTGTTTTTCGTGGATTATCTTTACAAGACGCAAAGGTACAGATTTTTTCTTAACCTGCAAGTATTATGCTATATTTCTTTATATAACGGGCGAAGGATGTGTTCTGTGAGGTGTTTTTGTTGTGTGGTATCAGATGGCGTAGAGATACAACAAAAGAGTACCCACTTATTGGCAGATACTCATTATAGGAAGTGAGATACAGTTACGAGGGGTGATTAGATCTCGTCGTGTGCATGCATCTGCTGTACATAGATAGCATGCATCATTTTCTCGCGCTTCAGTTCGGAAGGTTTTTCGAATTGTTGACGGCGGCGCAGTTCTTTAACGACACCAGTCTTTTCGAATTTGCGTTTGAATTTTTTGAGCGCTCTCTCAATGTTTTCGCCTTCTTTTACAGGTACTACAATCATGTTAATAGGTTGATAATTATGTTATTAATTATAAATTTATCGTATAAGTCCGTTTAATGACAGGTTGTTTCTATCGTGAACGGGCTGCAAAGGTAGTGCAAGTTTTTTAATTGTGCAATAGTTTGTGAGAGTTTTATAGAAAGTGTGATTGTGAGGAGGGGGAAAGCGGGGAGGGGAGAAT
>CAVHKB010000053.1:0-12567 GCA_963636305.1 Prevotella sp. P5-108 | reverse complement strand
TTCTATTTGTTTGCATATATGCAACCATTTTAATACCTTTGCAATCTTGAGGCGATAATAGTAAGTAATTGTTGTATAGCCTTATGCATAAAGAACAGATAGAATATGGAAGATAAACAGATAAAGGTTACTGCCACGACATCGTTATTTTTCTTGGGAATAGGAGGGATAGGCATGAGTTCGTTGGCACGATTTTTTCGCTCGAAGGGCTATCGTGTAGCAGGATACGACAGGGTGTCGTCGCCATTGACCCAGGCATTGGAGAAGGAGGGGATAGCGGTTGTGTTTGAAGATACAGTGGAGGCGATACCGGAAGTTTATCGTGACCCTATCCATACGGTAGTGGTTTGGACTCCTGCCATACCTCAAGACCAACAACAGTTTGTCCATTTCCGAGAGTCGGGTTTTGAGATGTACAAGCGTTCGGAGATGTTGGGTTATGTGACCCGCACAATGCGTTCGTTGTGCGTGGCAGGTACTCACGGTAAGACGACAACGAGTACGATATTGGCTCATTTGCTGTATCAGTCGGAGATAAACTGCAATGCGTTTCTTGGTGGAATCAGCAATAACTACGGTACTAACTTTCTTCTATCGCCAGAGAGCAACAATGTGGTGATAGAAGCCGACGAGTATGACCACAGTTTTTATCATCTCCGTCCCTATATGTCGGTTATCACGAGTGTTGATGCAGACCATTTGGACGTATACGGTGATGCAGCGGGCTACAGGGAGGGTTTTGAGCATTATACCTCGCTTATCAAGCCGGGCGGTGCGTTGATTATGAAGAAAGGCTTGGCGATTACTCCAAGGTTGGTGGAGGGTGTGCGTTTGTATTCGTACGCCGTAGGAGAAGAGGCGGATTTTTATGCCGACAACATTCAATCGGAGAAGGGAGAGTTGTATTTTGACTTTCACGCATCGCATGAGACGATAGCGCATTTGAAGTTGGGTGTTCCGGCGTTTATCAATATAGAGAACAGTGTTGCCGCGTTGGCGGTAGCCTGGTTGAACGGAGTGACTGCCAACGAGTTGCGATTGGGGTTAGCCTCGTATTCGGGTGTGTATCGCAGGTTTGACCTGCATGTGAACAAGCCTGATATTGTGTATATAGACGATTATGCGCATCACCCGACAGAGTTGCGTGCGAGCATATCGTCGGTACGACGGTTGTATCCCGACAAGCGATTGGTGGGTATATTTCAGCCGCACCTATACAGCAGGACGCGGGACTTTGCGGATGCCTTTGCGGCAGTGTTGTCGGAATTGGACGAGGTAATCTTGTTGCCGATATACCCGGCACGGGAGGAGCCTATTGCCGGCGTAGATTCGCGGATGTTGTTGGACAAGATACAGTGCAAGCAAAAGCGTTTGGTGGAGAAGGAAGCGTTGTTGGACTGTTTGCGCGGTCGTCACGGTGAGGTAATTATGACTCTTGGTGCGGGAGATATAGACCGTTTGGTTCCGCAGATCACCCAATTGTTGAAATGAGCAAGGGCGTTCACATAGCGGCAGTATGTGCAGCCTTGTCGGTTGCGGTATTGTATTTGTGCTTTGTGTATGCGGTTGTTCCCCGATATGAGGAGGAGAGTGTGTGCCGAGGGTTAGAGATTGTTGTGCGTGACAGTGCGGAGCGTTGCTATACACGGAGTTCGACGCTATTGAACCGCATAAAGCAGGCTGATGTATATCCTGTGGGAAAGGCAATGAGCAGTATTTCGACACAAGCGATAGAGGACTGTGTGTTGGAGTATCCGGTATTGAGCAAGGCAGTGTGTTACAAGACGACGGAAGGCACGGTGTGTGTGGATGTGTGGCAACGGGTGCCGGTGTTGCGAGTGGCGACCGGTGAGAATTATTATGTAGATGAAGACAGGAACATACTGCCCGATATGGCATCGATAGCGGCTTATGTGCCTATTGTGACGGGTCGTGTGAGCAGAGCGTTTGCTCAAGGGGATTTGTTTGATTTCGTGGAGTATATTGAGCGGGATGATTTTTGGTCGGCGCAGATAGAGCAGATACATGTAGTGTCGGAGAAAGAGATAGAGTTGATTCCGCGCATAGGTAGCCATGTGATTGTATTAGGGGATTTGAGCGGTTATGAAAGCAAATTGAACAAACTGCAGACTTTTTACACGGAGGCAATGAACAAGACGGGTTGGATACCCTACAAGGAGATAGATTTGCGTTATCGCGGTCAGGTAGTGTGTCGAAAATGAAAGCAAGAAGTATGAAAGCAAAAGAGCAAGAGCAAAGGATTATTACTGCTGTTGATTTCGGCAGTTCAGCATTGCGTGCCATGTCTGCTACGCAGAATGCAGACGGGACCTTTCACATCTTGGGCGTGGAGGAGATAAGCAAGTGCGGTTATATGAAGAACGGCATTATAACGAACTCTACGGACGCCAGCATGAAGTTGGGGAGGATATTGCATTTGCTGAAGAACAGGATTGGTTGCAAGGAGGATATACAGTCGGCGTTCTTTTCGTTGGGTGGTCGTTTGCTACAGGAGAAGATAGTGCCTGTGTTGCGTAATTTTCCGTCGAAGACCTATATCACCCAGTCGTTGTTAGATGACATGCAGAAAGAGTCGATGGACAAGATAGCGAAGAAGTGTCCTGGTATGACGGGTATCAATTCGGAGGCAGTCCGATATACATTGGACGAAGTGATGCAGACGGAGGCGCCTGTTCAGACACAGAAAGCACAGCATATTGTAGTGGAATACAGCGTGTCTATTCTGAAGGAGGAGACTTGGGAGAAGTTGAAAGGTGCGTGTGACCGAGGGAAAGTGGCGATCAATTATTGCTGGGCCAAACCCTTGCCCCAGATGACTGCCTTGTTGCAGGAGAAGGATTGCGAGGAGGGGTGTGCGATAATGGATTTCGGTGCGCAGACGACGACACTAAGTATTTACGGGAACAACTATTGTCAGTCGGTGAAGGTAGTACCTTTAGGCAGCGACCTTATTACACAGGATTTGCAGTCGTTGAAGATCAGTTATGACACAGCCGACAAACTCAAGAAGCGTTTTGGTTGTGCCTCGCCTCGATATATCAAGCAGGAACAGATGTTGAAGATGAGTTCGACGGACGCAAATAATCCTGTCATTACACTGAGTACGACACTGATTGCGCAGTGTATCAAAGCCCGTTTGGACGAGATGGTTGCTCCTCTTGTAGCCGAGATAGAGAAGGCGAAAGAGGGGATTGGTCATATTTACTTGACGGGAGGAGGAGCGATGTTGCAAGGTCTTATTCCGTATTTGCAGGAGAAGACGGGTTTGCCGACAGATATAGGTTCTCATGCCGATTGGTTGGACGAGAGTACTGAGAACGAGTATTACAAGCCGATGTATGCCACATTGATTGGTACTATTGTTTTAGGGGCGGATTATCAGAAGGAGCATACCAAGCCTATGACCAATCCTCCTTTCAGGACCAAAGTAGAAGACATGTTAAAAAATATATTCACCTTAGAATAAAACGAAAAGTATGATGAGAGATGGTCTTCCCTTAAATATAGATGCCGAAGAGCCTTGTTTGATCAAGGTATTGGGAGTAGGCGGCGGTGGCTGCAATGCTGTCAACTATATGTATCGTCAGGGCATAAAGGATGTATCGTTTATGGTCTGCAATACGGATCAGATGGCATTGGAGAAGATGGATGTGCCGCACAAGTTTCAGATGGGTCCCGGTTTAGGTGCGGGGGGAAGACCTGAGAAGGCCCGAGAGTATGCGGAAGAGTCGAAAGAGCAGTTGAAAGAGGCATTGTCGGACGGAACTCGTATGGTGTTTATCACAGCGGGAATGGGAGGAGGGACCGGTACGGGTGCATCGCCCGTAGTAGCGGAAGTGTCGCAATCGATGGGCATTCTGACAGTTGGCATCGTTACCATTCCATTCGCGTTCGAGGGTAAGCGTGCCATACGGAAAGCGATGCGGGGTATTGCCCAGTTGGCACCTCATACGGACGCGTTGTTGGTGATTAACAATGAGAAACTGAAGTTGCTATTTCCTGCGTTTGATTTGCCTATTGCATTCCGTTCGGCAGATGAGATACTTTGTAACGCTGCCAAATCGATAGCCGAGATTATTACTATTCCGGGCTATATCAACACAGACTTTCAGGATGTGTACAACACATTGAAAGACGGTAATGTAGCGATTATGAATGTAGGGGTGGCGAGTGGAGAGAAGCGCATCACGAAAGCCATTGAGAATGCGTTGAAATCGCCATTGGTAAACACGACCGATGTACATGGGGCGAGTCGCATATTGCTTAATTTCTATTGTTCGACGGAACATGCAGTGCGTATGGAGGAATTAGATGAGGTACAGGCCTTTTGCGACTCGGTAGGAGAAGAGGTGGACATTAAGTGGGGTGCCACATTTGATGACTCGTTGGGTGAGAATGTGAAGGTGACCATTATTGCGACGGGATACAGTGTGAATGATTTGCCGGGCATTGAAGAAGCCTTGCAGACAGAAGAGAAGAAGCCTGAAATAGGCAAGCCTACAAAGAGTGTTGATGAGGCGATGGCAGAGATGTACGGTGACAATCTGACTCAGAAAGAGAATACCGAAGACGAAGACAAGCAAGAGGAAGAGGAGAATATCCTGATTGAAAAGGTCACGCCTGTAACTATTGATCTGAGTGATACGGAGCAGGAAGACACACAGGGGGTTATAGATATTGACAGCATGACAGATGATGACTGGAGTGAGATGGAGAGTACTCCTGCCTGGATGCGTCGAAGATAATGTTTAATTGTTTATACAAAAGAAGTTATGAATTTATTTGATCAAGTGAGCGAGGACATAAAGAAGGCTATGCTCGCACAGGACAAGGTGGCAATGGACACTTTGCGTGGTATAAAGAAAGAGTTTTTAGAGGCAAAGACCGCAAAAGGTAATAACGGAGAGTTGACGGATGAACAGGGAGTGAAGATACTACAAAAGATGGTCAAACAGCGCAAGGAGTCGGCAGAGATGTACAAGGGAGCCAATCGAATGGATTTGGCAGAGAATGAGATGGCTCAAGTGGCAATAATAGAGCAGTATATGCCTGCGCAGATGAGTGAAGAAGAGATTGTCGGCGTATTGAAAGAGATTATTGCCCAGACGGGTGCCACAAGTATGAAAGAGATGGGGAAAGTGATGGGGATTGCATCGAAGCAGTTGGCAGGCAAGGCTGACGGTCGGATTATCTCGGAAAAAGTTAAACAGTTGCTTGGTTCATGAAAGATTCGGGAAATACCTATCCCAACGATGTTGATGCCCGATTGCTTGAAATAGAAAAAGAGTTCTTGGATTTCTTATCGGGGCGTGCAACCTTATTCTTTGACATAGAGGACCTTGTTGACTTGTTTTACTTTGAGATAGACAAGTCGGACGAGATGTTGGCCAAAGAGGTGCTGAATGTCGGCAGGAAGCAGCACCCTGACGATCCGCAGTTCTTTTATTTGGAGGGGGTATTTGACGACGAGAAAGGCAATTACAGAAAGGCACTAAAGAAGTATCTGGCTTATCCGAATGAGGAAGATGAAGACTGGAACTTTTTATGCTTTTCCGCCTATTGCCGTATTCATGATATGGGGAAAGCCCAAGAGGCAGCAGAGCGAATTGTGGCGACAGAGGTTGGGATTGAATACTTTTTATCGGACATTGTGGAATTGCTGACAGAGATAGGTGAACGGGAGTTGGCATGCCATTATATAGAAAAAGCATTGGAATGTGAGTCAATAGACAAGGCATCGCTTATCAAATACAGTCTTTCCGCTCTTGATTTGAATAACAAGGATTTATCTTACCGATTGGCAGAAAGAATTATTGAGCAAGACCCATATAACGAAGTTGCTTGGTGCATGGAGGCTCATGCTCTTGCGGAGGGAAACAAGTTAGAGGAAGCCCTAAACAAGTTGGAATATGTGTTTGCCATCAATCCAAGTAATGCGCAAGCCTTGTTGGAGTCGACAAAGATATATATTCTTCTTGACAGGTTGGATGATGCGGAGAAGCAGATAGAGAGTCTTTTGGAGTTAGGTCCGAAGAAGATTCAAGCATACAATGTATTGGAGCCGATAGTGGAAAGTTTGTCGGCGGATATTGCCTATTGGAAGAAAGATTACAGAAAGGCGAGCAAGTTGTATAACAATAATTACAAGAAAGACAATATAGCCCCTGACCAACTTATTTATTATGCGGATTGCAAGATGCATCTTCATCGCTGGAAGGATGCAGAGAAACTATTGCGAGAGGCTATAGACTACAATCCGAAGAACACAGCGGCATTGCGTCTGTTGTCGCAAGTGTATGTACAACAACAGAAGTTAAGTCTTGCCATTAAATATATTGAGCGTTGCATTAAGTTAGAGCCTAAAGAGGAAGAGTATTATGCCCTGTGTGCAATGCTGTTGTTTGACGATGGTCAGGAAGAAAGAGGCTGCAAGTTATTGGAGAAGTCGATACATCTGTTTCCCAACAATTGGAGGAATTATGTTGTAGTGGCGGTTATGAAATATATGAACAATGCGCTTGATGAGGCAAAGGAATATATGAAGAAGGCACTTGCATTGAAGCCTGAAGCAGGCGATACCTTTCTTCGGCTTATTCCTCAAGGGGAGAGTTTTATAAATGCTATAAAGGTGGAAAAAACTGAAGATAATCAATAAATGAGTATGAAACAATTCTTTTTCGTTTTAAGTATATTATTCTGTTCTGCCACTATTGTTTCGGGACAAGAGAAAGTTAGTGTGCCATGTGTGGACAGTACGGAGGTGAAAGCATCGTTGATTGACCGTGTTACTTCGTGGTATGCGGAAAATATGAACTACTATAGTATTACTGCGCTAATGGCAGTGGAGAGCAGTTTTATTCCCTTCCCTTCGGAAGTGGTTATTCCACCTGCAGTGTATGTGGCAGAAGAGGAGAACAGTAGTTTGAAGGTGAGTGATTCGTACTTGCTGAATGTATTGCTGATTATATTATTCGGGACGATAGGTGCTATAATAGGCGCAATAGTGAACTATGGGTTATCTATATGGTTGGGGCGTCCGATTATCTATAAATTTGCAGACAGCAGATTAGGCAGGCTTTGCCTACTGAGCAGTGAGAAAGTACAGAAAGCGGAGGATTACTTCAACGAGCATGGAAAGATGTCGACCTTTATAGGCAGGTTGATACCCGGTATTCGTCAGTTAATTTCAATCCCCGCAGGTCTGGCGCGTATGGAATTTGTTCCGTTCCTACTTTACACCTTTTTAGGTGCATTTTTGTGGAACTGTGTATTGGCTTTGATTGGTTATATCGCGCATGGTCAACAAGACTTGATAAGTAGATACAGTCATGAATTGTCGATTATTATTCTTGGGCTATTGGGACTTGTTATCCTTGTGTGGGTTGGGAAGAAGGTAGTAAAGAGAGTGAAGAAAGGTTAACGATTGAGCGATTGCAGGGGGAGTATTAGAGGTTGTCGGCTATTCCCAATGATATAACACTGACGGTGGTACCATGAATGGGCGTAATGGCATGCATACAGGCATGTAGTGTTGCGCCAGTAGTAATGATATCGTCAACTAAAAGGATGTGCTTTCCTCGCCAGTTCGCCGCCATTTGCACGCTGAATATCCCTTGTGTGTTTCTTGTTCGTTCGGAGGATGATTTCTTTGTTTGAGTAGGGTTGTTGATGACCCGTTGCAAGTGGGTTGTGTCGAGCGGTATGGCAGTGATGTTGCTTATTCCTTTTGCGATATATTCTGCCTGGTTGTAGCCTCGTTTGCGTTGGCGTTTCGGGTGGAGGGGGACAGGTACAACAAAGTCGATTGTATCGAAGAAGTGATATTGCATGAATTCTCGTGCCATTATCTCACCCAAGTATTCCCCAAGTAGAGGTTTGTTGCTATACTTTATTCTGTGTATTAGTTTTCTGAACGGTTCGTCGTGCCTGTAAAAGCAGAATGCCGCTCCTTTTTGCAGTTTGGGTATATCCCAGAATAGTTGTTCGACGCGGTTGCCCCGATGCTGTGCCATTTCTGTACGGGGCAAGTCTTTAAGACAGTCGGTGCAAAGGAAATGTTCGTTATTATTGAGAAGTGCCTGACATTGCATACAGAGAGGCGGATAGAATAAGTCAAGAAGACTTGTCCATCCGCCTCTCAATATGTTCAGAATAGCCATTCTATTACTCTTTCCGATTCAGCCAAGCATGCAGTTTTTTTCGTTGTTCGACTATCAGAGCCGACAGACAGCCTATAAGATAACCGATGATTATTCCAAAGACAGAGCAGCACAGAGGATTGTTTACTGCCACAGGTGTAACAGTGAAGTCTGCGACAGGTACTACGGGTGCTTGTGCTATGCTGTAGAGATATTGGTCTTTTATTGTATTATCCATAAGGGATAGTATTTGCGGGTGCAACATACGAAGTTCTCTTTTTCCGATAAGGATAGAAGAACCTCCCTGATAGACATACTGTTTGTCGGGTGATTGTTGGAAATAGAAGTTTCGAGTGATTGAATCCATTATGTCGATCTGTTGTTGACAGAACACCACTTTTTGTTGCAACGATTTTTTGTAGTTGCCAAATGCTTGCTGCATCAACGGATTGCTATTGAGGTATGCAATGACAGCCATTCCTGTTGCGCCGGCCTCTTGCGGGTGTTTGGTGCGGAACTGCAAGTAGAGATAGTCGTCCATGACGACATCGACGGTGTCGGACAGACTGTGCTTGTTTTTGAAATCGACAAAATCAGGTAGAGAGTCGCGTTTGCAATCGACTACATTAAAGCATTGGAAGTGACTTAGTCCGACTGCTATAGAGTCGTCGATTTGCAGCAGTTGCGCTACGGATTGTTGCCGTGAAACAAAAGCAGGCGTTGCCTTGCATAGTGCTGCCCATTGTTGTTTGACATCGTTTGCCTGTACTCCGTTGAGATGTACCATTGTTCCTGCTTTGTACATTCTGTTCGTTGGTCTTGCCCAAAAGAGAGCGACCGCAATACCTACGAGGATGACAGGCAGAACGATATACCAACGGCGATAGGACAAGCGTAGCATCTCCTTTAAGAAATGACCGCAGCAACGGAACAGTTTAGCGACAGCCTTACAGCACAATACTATAAGGTCGAACAGATTCATATCGTTATTCTTCTTTTCCTCCATGACTGAATTATAGGAATATCAATTGAACAAGAATATAGGTAGGCAGAAGGATAATGAGAGAGAACTTGATCATATATCCAAAGAACGACGGCATTTTTATTCCGTTCTCTTCTGCTATAGCCTTCACCATAAAATTCGGTCCATTTCCTATGTAGGTCATAGAGCCGAACATGACGGCACCAAGTGATATGGCTTTAAGTAGTATTTCGGGGATACCTGCGACCATTGTTTCTCCGAAGAGTGCCATTTGGTCGGGTGTCAATCCTTTAGCGACCTCGTAGAATGCGACTGCTGTAGGTGTATTATCGAGGAAAGATGAGAGTGCGCCAGTTGAGTAGTAGAACTGCCAAGTGTGGGTGAACCCGAGTTGCGCTGCATGAGCATTGAGGTATGCCAAAGCAGGTGTCATGGTAGTGAATATGCCCAAGAACAGTACGGCGACCTCTATAATAGGTGACCAAGAATACTTGTTGAGTTCATAGCGGACTTTCTTTTTCGTGGTGTAGAGGCTAAGGAATGTGAGCGAAAGAAGTACTATTTCGCGTAGATATTTAATCCATAGTGGAGCGTTTTCCTCACCCATTTGCGGTATATAGCCTTCGTTGATGAAAGCGACACTGAGCAGTACACCGAGCAGGTAGATAAAATTGATTTTGCCTCCTATTTTCATCGGGACTCTTTCGCGTGAGTCGGCAGAGAGAGCCGTCCAATGTTCTTTCTTGTAGTAATAACTATCCATGCAAAAGTAGATGAGCAGTAGCAGTACGCCCGTGAAAGCCCATTCTGGTAGCAGATGTAGGAACCAGGTAAATTCTGCCCCGCGTAAGAATAGCATGAACAATGGGGGGTCTCCGAGCGGAGTAAGCAATCCGCCACAGTTAGCCACCAATGCAATAAAGAAGAGGATGGTATGTACGGTGTATTTGCGTTGCTGGTTGGTAGTGATAAGCGGGCGAATCATAAGCATTGCCGCACCTGTTGTTCCCATGATACTTGCGAGGACCCAACCAATAGCCAAGAAGAGCGTGTTGACCCATGGTTTTGCCTTGATGTCGCCTGAGAGGTGGATACCACCTGTGATGACGAACAATGAGAGGAGCAAGATAATAAATGGGATGTAATCAAAGAGCAACTGGTGTTCTAAATTGTCCGCCATACCTCCGATGATGAGGCAAACAGCAGTAGGGACACCGAGCAAGAGAGAAACAATGAGTTTGTTTACATTTTTCTCCCAGAACTTTTCCACTACGAGTGGACCAATAGCGATCATAAGTAGCATGAGGCAGAAAGGAATCATGCTGTATGCGCTATGCACAATCTGTTCCATATTACGAATAAATAATTAGTGGTTAATATAGTTAAACATTTCGGGTTAGTCTAATTTGAGTACAGCGAGGAAGGCTTTTTGTGGTACCTCTACATTACCGATTTGCTTCATACGCTTCTTGCCTTTCTTTTGCTTCTCGAGTAGTTTGCGTTTGCGGCTCACATCGCCTCCGTAGCATTTTGCCAAGACATCTTTACGGACTTGTTTTACTGTTTCTCGTGCAATAATTTTAGCGCCGATAGCGGCTTGTATTGCGATGTCGAACTGTTGGCGAGGGAGTAGTTCCTTGAGTTTCTCGCACATTCGTCGTCCGAAGTCGACTGCATTATCTTGGTGGGTAAGTGTAGAGAGTGCGTCAACAGGCTCGCCGTTTAGAAGAATGTCGAGTTTGACAAGTTTTGAGGGTCGGTAGCCGTTGGGGTGATAGTCGAAGGAGGCATATCCTTTGGAAATGGATTTGAGTTTGTCGTAAAAATCGATGACTATTTCTCCGAGCGGCAAGTCAAAGTAAATCTCTACCCTATTACCGGTGATGTATTCTTGTTTGACCAGTTCTCCTCGTTTTTCGAGACAAAGGGTCATGATAGGTCCGATGAAGTTGGTGGTGGTGATGATAGAAGCGCGAATGTAGGGTTCTTCTATATGGTCGATGAGTGTTTGGTCGGGCATTCCTGCAGGGTTATGCACTTCTTTGACTTCTCCTTGTTTGTCGTAGATGAGATAACTGACATTGGGAACTGTGGTTATGACATTCATATCGAACTCCCTATCAAGTCGTTCCTGTACTATTTCCATGTGGAGTAGTCCGAGGAAGCCGCATCGGAAGCCGAAGCCAAGAGCGACGGACGATTCGGGCGTGAAGGTGAGAGAAGCGTCGTTGAGTTGCAGTTTTTCGAGGCTTGCACGAAGGTTTTCGAAATCTTCGGTTTCGATAGGATAGACTCCTGCGAAGACCATAGGTTTGACTTCTTCGAATCCTGCGATTGCCTCGCTGCAGGGTCGGTTGACATGGGTGATTGTATCACCGACTTTTACTTCGGTGGAGTTTTTTATTCCGCTGATGATATATCCGACATTGCCTGCAGAGAGTTGCTTTTCAGGCTGCATATTGAGTTTCAGTACCCCTATCTCATCGGCATCGTATTCTTTTTCGGTATTGAAGAAACGGACACGGTCGGAAGTACGGAGTGTGCCGTTTACTATTTTGAAGTAGGCGATGATACCTCGGAAAGGATTGAAGACGGAGTCGAATACGAGGCACTGCAGTGGTGCGTCGGGGTCTCCTTCGGGTGCGGGAATACGCTGAATGATAGCGTCGAGTATTTCGGGAACTCCCATTCCCGTGCGTCCTGAGGCTCGGATTATTTCCTCGCGTTTGCAGCCCAAGAGGTCGATTATTTCGTCTTCTACCATATCGGGCATCGCAGAATCCATATCGCACTTGTTGATGACGGGTATGATTTCGAGGTCATGTTCGAGTGCCATATAGAGGTTACTGATTGTCTGCGCTTGCACACCCTGCGAGGCATCAACAATCAGCAAAGCACCTTCGCAGGCGGCTATTGAGCGGCTTACTTCATAAGAGAAGTCGACATGTCCCGGGGTGTCGATGAGGTTGAGCGTATAGCCATTGTACTGCATTTGAATGGCGTGGCTCTTAATGGTGATGCCCCTCTCCCGTTCAAGGTCCATATCGTCAAGCACCTGGTTTTCCATGTCTTTCTGTTCGATTGTATGGGTATATTCCAGCAACCGGTCAGCAAGAGTGGATTTGCCATGGTCGATGTGGGCAATGATACAGAAGTTTCGTATATTTTTCATACTATAGCGTGCGCGTTACAAATGAATGGCAAAGATACGACTTTTTGTTGAGTTGCACAAAACGGAGCGAGGGGAAAGCGATGAAAAAAGAATTTAGACGCTGCGTTTGTAAAAAGATTTGTTAAGATACTATTATTTGTTTGGCAATGATTTTAACATTATGGTTTCACCTGTTTTGTATTGCACAGGGGGTACTTTGGGATATAGATTTGACGTTCTTCCTATATTCGTCCTATATTCGTCCTATATAGATC
>CAVHKB010000052.1:7454-12605 GCA_963636305.1 Prevotella sp. P5-108 | reverse complement strand
GCGTGCTATGGCTCTCAACTCCCCTTCGCAGGTAGAACAATATGTTCCCCTCAAAACCTTGTAAACCCCTCAATGCATCAATGTTATTTGATTGTTATTTGTTTATTATTTGCCCGTCGTCTGTAACTTCGTTTAGGCTCACTGTAGAGCCATAGCGTGCTATGGCTCTCTGCGTGGCTTCCTGCGTAGTAATACAAACGCCCCTACCTTGCATGTTAATTGTTAATTCTTAATTGTTAATTGCCCCCTCCCTGCGCAAATACACTCTTTATTCGCGATAAACAAAAAAGAAACGGCATCGCTATTCAAGCAATGCCGTTCCATTTTGCATACTGGTAGATGTTATTCTGCAACGACTTCTTCTGCTACAACCTCTTCTACAACAACGCTATCAGCATCTGCTGCTTCTTCAGCAACAACAGCCTCTTCAGCAACAGCCTCTACAGTATCAGCCTTTTGGCAGCAAGCACCTTCTGCTTTCTCTGCTTTCTTGCAGCAACCCATTGCTAAGCAAGCGATTGCGGCTACAAATAGAACTTTTTTCATACTCGTATTAATTCAGTGATTAAAAATAACTTTGCAAAAGTACTGCCTTTTATCGTATTATACAAGCATAAGCATATTTTTTTGCTATTTTTGTCAAATACTACACTAACCCCTCTTCTGCTTGCGGTATTTCGATCGGTTGTTACTGCGCTTTTTCACAATACGGAATACCACAAATCCCAAAACGACAACCACTACTACCGCTATAAACACTACTTTACCCACCGATAGATTATCTCCTTTCACTCTATTCCACATTCGTACTAATTCCTCGTTCATATCTCCTGCATCGTGCATCAACGCACAACGCTCGATAATACTTTTGTCGGGATACAACACTTGGTTGGCATGTACTGCAGTAGCATTCTCACCAAAGAAATAACTCAAATCTACGCATTCCGGCCATTCTGCAGAGTCATTTGCCCACTCCAATACCTCTGGGGTGCCTATAACCGACACATAACCGATAAACTCCATATTCTTAATGGCATTCTCTGGTATGCATAGATAATCTATAAACCAAGACGCGGCTTTAGCATTCTTCGCATAGATAGGAATACACCAACCGTCAAACCATACATTCGAACCCTCTTTGGGTATAATATATTTCAAGGTGACACCCACCTCTTTGGCTTCTTCTATCGCCCATTGTGCATCGCCGCTCCACGATAGGTTCATCCATGTCTTCCCCTTTGTCATTTCTTCCTTACCAAAATCTACTTCCCAACCTGCAACATTCTCTTTCGCACGCGACAGCACTTCCTCTACTCGCGCAATACGCTCTGGAGTAATCGTACGAACCAACTCGCTGCGGGTAACCAAACCCGAATCTATTTCCGACTTATAGGCATATAATACGATCACCGAATAAACATCACGGAACGCATCTTTCATGTATATCTTTCCCTTGAACTTCGGATTGAGAATAGCCCCCCAAGAACTAAGGTCTGCACCATCCACCCATTTCGGATTATAGATAAAACCTGTAGTCCCCCACATATAACCTGCCGTATAATCCGATACGGTCTTCGTATCGCTCATCTGCTGGAACTTGTCCATAACAAACGGGGCAATGTTGTCAAAATACTGCAACGAGTCAGGAATCAACTCTTTTTGTATTTTCTGCAACAAGTTTAACTTCAGCATACGCTCTATAATGTACTCCGAAGGACAGATAACATCATAATCCTCATGACCTATCTCTATCTCTGTCAACATTGACTCGTTGATATCAAAGGTCTGATAAATAATTTCCACGTCCTCTCCTGTCATCTGCTTGTACCAACTCGGAAAGCCTTTCAATACATCCTCATCAATATAATCTGCCCAATTATACACTTTCAGTGTATGCTCCCTGTCCGCAGCAACTGCCGACAAACTAACCGCACACATAAATAGTACGGCAAACAATTTGAATAAGTTCCTTTTCATTTCTTTATACTGTTCTTTTTGGTGGTTTCTTTGGCTTGCTTGTCTGCACGCCAGTTTATTATAATGAGCAATGCAAGCATTGTAATGAATATCAACGAAAACAACGGACGAAGTTCGGGAGTCAATCCTCCTTTGCGCGCATCTGCATAAATAAAAGTAGATAAGGTGTTCAATCCCCCACTGCCTTTTGTAAAAAAGGTAACCCCAAAATCATCGATGGAAAGGGTAATCGAGAGAATAAAACCGCTTATCATACCAGGCCACAACTCTGGAATAAGAACCTTCCTTAAGGCTTGGAACGGTGTGGCACCCAAGTCAAGGGCTGCTTCATAAAGGTTAGGATTCATCTTCGTCAGTCTTGGCATAACAGAAAGAACGACATAAGGCGTACAAAACACGATATGGGCAATAATAACAGTCGTTAAACCCCTGCTGATATTAAGAAACACAAACAGCAGAAACAAGGAAATACCCGTCAAAATGTCCGGATTTATCATAGGAATACTGTTGATAAACTGAACAACTCTGCGGTTGCGCTGACGCATATTATAGATACCTATCGCTGCCAATGTACCAAGCAGTGTCGCAACAGTGGCGGAGATAAGGGCAATAATCACCGTATAGAATATGGCATGATAAAGATTAGGATCTACATGTACCTGCGCCACACGGTCATAACCCGTAAACAGATTCTCATACAACGCAAATGTAAAACCTGTCCAATTGCCGAACACTTTACTCTTGGTGAAAGAGAATATAATAATCAGTACAATAGGCGCATACAGCACAAGCAATATCAACCAAAGATAAGCCTGCGAAAAAAGGCGCGACCAGGAAAACGAATGTCGTCCGCTCATAACAGACCTCCTTTCTGCGCATCAGTCTCTTCATCTGTATTACCGAAGAAACTCGTCAACGCAATAATCACAAGCATAATAAGCGATAGGGCTGCACCATAATTCCACATGCTAAGCCCGCCTTCTCCAAAGGCACGCTGTATAAGAGAACCAAACAGAGTAATCTTATTACGAGTCAGCAATTCCGAAATGGCAAAGGTACTCACTGTCGGCATAAATACCATAATAACACCACTGTATATACCGGGAGTAGACAAAGGAAGGATAACCTTCAGAAATATCTCCTTCCTATTAGCCCCCAAGTCAGAAGCCGCCTCAATCAAAGAACGGTCCATCTTCTGAAGGGTGTTGTAAATAGGGTATATCATAAAGGGCAGAAAGTCGTAACACATACCAAAGAGCAATGCACCCTCGCCCAACGGAATAGAGAACATATTAAATAGTTCTACGGTCGCAATAGTGCGCAACAAGAAGTTTATCCACATCGGAAGAATAAACAACATCGCCATCACTTTCGGCGTAGAAAACTCTTCCGTCGCCATAATATAGGCGGCAGGATAACCTATTATCAAACAGATAATGGTGGTTATAAGCGCAATCGCCAACGAATAGATGAATGTATTGACCGCCTCCGAAGTGGTAAAGAATTGTACAAAATTACGCAATGTGAAATGACCCTGCGGATCTTGAAACGCATAGACAATAATCAACACCAAAGGCAGTAGCACAAATAACAGCAAAAACAGAATATAAGGCCACGCCCACGAACGGCGATTTCCGAAAAGATTAACCGTCTTCATTCTTCCCTCGGTGTTATCTTGATACTCTTGGGTGCAATCTGTATTCCTACTCTGTCACCATCATCCCACACGTCATTTGTATCGACATATAAATCGTCACCTTCATCCGTACGGACCGTCAAATGATAATGATCCCCCTTGTATAGAATAAAATGCACTTCACCTGACAATGTACCGTCTTCTTCGTAGTCTTGTAGAATAACCTTGTCAAAATCTACGATAATATCAACTTTCTGACCTGTTTCATATTTCTTGGCATCGGCTTCGCGGATGCTCCATACTTCGTTCAAAAAACGAACCCTGTTGCCATCTGCTATCTCCCCTTCAAAACGGTTGTACAGACGCTCTTTGTTCATCACTTGTATGTCCTCCGGTTTAACCAGCATCCCTACTTGCATCCCCACTGGAAAAGAATGGTAGTCTTGTACCATGAACTCATAACCATTTTCGGTGTTGATAAGCATCTCATAGTGTACACCCTTGAATATGCAACTTTCCACAGTGCCGTAAAAATGGGTGAAATTACCTTTCGGAATACGATCATCAGGGTCGTAATCAACTTGCTGCTCCGCAATACTTGTCTTTGTGGTATTTTCCCATATATATATATCTTCGGGACGGATAACTACGTCCACTGGAGTATTCTCGCCGAATCCTTCATCAATGCAGTCAAATTCCAAGTCACAGAAACGAACGCGCTTGTCATGAACCATCACGGCATTAAGTATATTGCTCTCTCCTATAAAATCGGCTACAAAAGCGTTCTGCGGCTCATTATACACATCTGTAGGTACGCCAATCTGCTGAATCTTACCCTCATTCATTACGACAACCCTGTCCGACAGCGTCAACGCTTCTTCCTGGTCATGGGTTACGTAAATAAAGGTAATACCCAAACGCCTGTGCATCTCTTTCAACTCAATTTGCATATCCTTGCGCATCTTCAAGTCCAAAGCAGCCAACGGCTCATCCAAAAGCAATACTTCGGGTTGGTTGACTATAGCACGAGCAATGGCCACACGCTGCTGCTGACCACCAGACAGGCTGTTTACATCTCGTGCTTCATAATCTGTCATACCGACTGTCTTAAGAGCGGAGCGGACACGCTTGGCAATCACCGCTTTGTTCAAGCGACGCAACTTCAAGCCAAAGGCTACGTTATCAAATACGTTAAGATGGGGAAATAGGGCGTATTTCTGAAAGACTGTATTCACGGGACGCTTGTGTGGTGGAGTTTGGGTTACATCCTGACCATTCAACAAAATATCACCACTTGTGGCAACTTGAAACCCTGCTATACAACGAAGCAGCGTCGTCTTGCCGCAGCCCGAAGGCCCTAAAATTGTTACAAACTCGCCCTTCTTTACCGAAAGGCTTACATCGTCTAAGGCAAACTTACCATCCTCAAACTGTTTGGATACATGGTTCACCTCAATAATGTAATTTGGTTTTTGCATTATTGTCTTTTTCTACTATGGAACACTAAATGTAAATCTCATAAATACGCTGTTTGTAAA
>CAVHKB010000052.1:0-7444 GCA_963636305.1 Prevotella sp. P5-108 | reverse complement strand
CTGTTGGCAATCTGACGGAAAAATACTACCTTTGCTCCCCTAAACAAAAGTATTGAGTATGTCATTGAAATGTGGAATAGTGGGGCTGCCTAATGTAGGCAAATCCACTCTGTTTAATTGTCTGAGCAACGCCAAAGCACAATCGGCCAATTTCCCTTTTTGTACCATAGAACCTAATGTGGGCGTCATCACCGTCCCCGACGAACGACTTATCAAACTTGGAGAACTGTGCAACCCTCAGCGGGGCATAATCCCTACTACCGTCGAAATAGTAGACATCGCTGGATTAGTAAAAGGGGCAAGCAAAGGAGAGGGACTGGGTAATAAGTTCCTCGCAAATATACGGGAAACAGATGCTATCATTCATGTTCTTCGCTGTTTCGACGATGATAATGTGGTGCATATAGACGGAACAGTCAATCCCGTACGCGACAAAGAAATCATCGACGCCGAACTGCAACTCAAAGACTTGGAGACAGTCGAATCCCGTATTCAAAAGACAGAAAAACAAGCCAAAGCAGGAGGCGATAAGCAAGCAAAAATCATACTGGAAGTCTTGTATAAATATCAAAAGGCACTATCCGAAGGACAGAACGCTCGCACTATCTGCCTCGATAATAAAGAAGAGGAGCAGGCTGCAAAAGAGATGTTTCTTCTAACCAACAAACCTGTACTCTATGTCTGCAATGTTGATGAAGAATCTGCCGTAAATGGGAATAAATATGTCGAACAAGTAAAAGAGGCAGTCAAAGACGAGAACGCTCAAGTACTCATAGTCGCTGCTAAAATAGAGAGTGAAATAACCGAACTCGAAACCTACGACGAACGACAATTATTCCTCAACGAAATTGGCTTAAAAGAGTCAGGAGTCAACCGTCTTGTCAAAGCCGCTTATGCACTACTCCAACTGCGTACTTTCCTTACGGCTGGAAGCGACGAAGTGCGTGCATGGACATTCCGTGCAGGAAGCAAAGCACCGCAATGCGCTGGAGTTATTCATACCGATTTCGAACGAGGCTTCATCCGTGCAGAAGTCATCAAGTACGATGACTTTATCTCACTTGGAGGAGAAGCCGCATGTCGCGCGGCAGGAAAACTATCCACCGAGGGTAAAGACTACCTCGTGCAAGATGGCGACATTATGCATTTCCTGTTCAATGTATAACATAGTTGTTTTCATACAAGATACGGTAAAAACAACGACAATTAAAGAGTATAATAATGTTCGAATTCCTTAATTCATGGTTATCCGCAGGAGGATGGTGGGTCGCTGTATTGATGATTATAGCGGGTTTTGTCTCTCTCATATATGGAGCCGACTGGTTGGTAGATGGTGCAAGTGGGTTAGCCAAAAAATACGGCGTCAGCGACCTTGTGATAGGGCTGACCATTGTGGCATTTGGTACAAGTATGCCCGAATTTGTGGTAAATATGGTGGCTGTATCGCAACATAATAGTGAAATAGCCATCACTAACATTTTAGGGAGTAATATCATCAATGTCTTTATCATCTTGGGCTGTTCCGCTTTGATTTATCCTGTCGTTTCCACCAAACAGTCTATTCGGTTCGATATCCCGTATAGTCTGTTGGCGGCACTGCTCGTATTGTTCTTCGCAACCTATAACAGCCCTTCATGGATAAATGTTGAAAGTATTCTCAATATACATATACACAATGCCTCTGTTTCTGACTTGGGACACTTTCAGTGGGGCGGAGATAGTCTTAACTTCATATCAGGCATAGGCGGTTGTGTCTTGTTGTTATTCTTCATCATCTTTCTATGGCATAGTTTCCGCAATGCAAAAAACAATACAACCGTACCTGAGGACGACTATAAGCCAATGAAACTCTATAAAGCACTGTTGCTAATCTGTATAGGCCTACTTGCACTCGTGGTAGGTGGCGAACTGATAGTGAAAAGTGCAACATCTATTGCCCGCCAATTAGGCGTGAGCGATGCTATCATAGGTCTTACAATAGTGGCACTTGGTACATCGTTGCCTGAATTAGCGACCTCCTGTATGGCTGCCTACAAGAAAAATTCAGATATCGCACTTGGCAATGTCATAGGAAGTAACATATTCAATATACTGCTCATCTTGGGAGTAAGTGCTGTCATTTATCCTTTGCCTGGTTATCATGGGCTGGAAATAGATGCACTCATGGCTGCATTAGCAAGTGCAATGGTTATGCTGTTTGTCTGCACCAACAAAAAGCACCAAATCAAGCGTTGGCATGGAGCAGTATTGATAGTAGTCTATATATGCTATCTCACTTATCGATTGATGACAATGTAGCGCGATTCACAAGGCTGCGCTCCTTGTCCCAGAACCAACCCCACTTGTTGAAATAACGACACATATTCACAATGTGTATCCACAAAAGGCGCATACTATGGTATGAGCCTTTTCTGTGATTATGCACAATGGTTACATCGGGATAGTATAGAGTCGTATAATGTCGGTGAATCCTACGCGTTAAGTCTATATCCTCTGGATACATGAAATACCGCTCATCAAACAGACCTGCTCTTTGCACGGCAATCGTACGAAGCAACATAAAGCAGCCGCTCAAATATGGAACATTCATACATCGGTCATAGCTCGACTGCCGCAATTCATAACGGGCATTGTGTTTACCCATCCAACGCTGAGGCAAGAACCGCCTGCCAAACACATCAAAAGGAGTAGGTAATAGTTTGCATAGATATTGCAGTTCACCGCTTGGGTACACCACTCTCGGCATAAGTTGCCCGACTTCAGGATGCTCCTCCATATAAGCACATAAACAATCAATATCTTCAGCGCGCACTACAATATCCGCATTCATAACCAAATGAAAAGGAATATCTTCGGATATACTTTCACGCAAAGCCGCATTATGTCCCCTGCCATACCCCACATTCTTATTCATAAAAATGTACCGCACTCGGTCATCTTTCCACAACAACTCCTCTGCTACGGCTTTTGTTGGTGAGTTGTCAATTAGATAGAGCCGATGCAAACACCGTACTCTCATCAACTCCTTGACCAAAGGAATCACTTCCTCGTCCCAATCGGGTTCATATAAAACAATCGATATGTTAAGCATATCTCTATCTGTGGTACTTCAGAAATCCCCTCACTGCCCATTGTGCTAAATAATAAACACTACGGATAAGCCCTAACTTCTCCACACGATAATAAACAAGGAACTGTGGCCGAATCATCTTTCGCTTGTTGGCTGTTGCTGCCTGCGAACTCAACCTATACGACGCCAGTACTTTAGGATTGCCAAATGCATAATGTGCTTGCTTTATAAGCGACAACCACAGTACATAATCATCGCGTAGGCTGCGCAACTCTTCGTGAAAATACACATTCTGTAGTTCCTTTCTGTCAATCATAGTGGTCAAACACGGCAAACTGCAGGTCTTGAGTAGGTCGGTGTACCCGACTTTCTCGGGAACAATCAAAGGGCGTAGAATCTCTTTCCCCTCTTCATTCACTCTTCGGCACGATGCACATACTATCTTGGCATCTTTATCTCGCATAAAGTGCAGTTGCTCTTCTATAAAAGTATTATCCCAGTAATCATCTGCATCAAGGAATACCATATATCTGCCTGTCGCTTCACGGATGCCTCGATTGCGTGCCGAAGCACTACCGCTATTCGACTGTGAAAATACCCTGATACGAGTATCCTTTGCTGCATACGACAACGCTATCTGTTCACTGTCATCCTTACTCCCGTCGTTCACAATAATCATCTCCCAACGAGCGTATGTCTGTCCAAGTACACTCTCAATCGTCTGCCTCACAAAACGCTCTCCATTATACAGAGGCGTAATAATGCTTACTAAATCATCTTGCATACATCAAAAACATTTATCCATTTGTTGTATATCGCTTCAGGCGAATAAGGTTCTACCACACAACCGACCTCTCCCTGTAAACGAGTCCTCAATGCATCATCTGTCGCCATTCTTACAATCATCTTCCCTAATTCCTTGACATTCTCCGCTTCTGTCAACAGACCTCCGCCGTTCTGTAATAGCACACGGGGACCTTCTTTGCAGTCAAAACTTACAATAGGCAGTCCTGCTGCGGCTGCTTCCAATAATACCATCGGAAATCCTTCAAATCGGGAAGAAAGAATATAGAAACTATGTGCGGCATACACCTCTTCTATCTGCGATGTAAAATGCTCAAACCGAACCATTTCGTCTAATCCCAAGTCATGTCGCTGTGCTTCCAATGTCGCCCGCTCTTCACCGTCTCCGTATATGTCAAAATGCCAACCTCGCAAGTCTGACTTATACATCGACAAGGCCTCTAATAGTAAATCATAACCCTTTTGCTTGTCCAAACGCCCGACCGACAATGCTGTTTTCTTGTCAGCACCTTGCCATTGCTTCGGATTTATCGACACCATATTCTCCACAACAAATACATTTTCCACACCCTTACTCTCAAACATCTGTTTGTCATTATTCGTCAAAACTACCAATCCCCTAAAACGCTGATACATCTTGTCACGATACCAGCGAACCAAACGGTTATACATTCCATAACGATAATGCTCACAAGCAAGGGTCTTGTGGGCAAAGCCGGCATGATATGCCAATAAACTGGCTAAGAATTTCTGACTGATAATAACATCTGCATCTCGGAAGTTCCTACAGCGTTTCACCCGTGATACTTGTTCTATGGCTATTCGAAGCCTCCTCGCTGCCGACAGTGCGCCTGAATATGGCATCTCACTCAAATACACCACTTGTACAGCGTCCGACAAAGGATATTGTATCTCCCTGTTGGCTTGGAAAACAGATACAATCGCCACCGAATGTCCGTGACGCACCATCTCATTCGCTATGCAACAAGTCGTGCGTTCCGTTCCACCCTGTGTGGAAATATCTTGTATAAAGAATACTATTCTCATCGTAAGCGTCCGTGAAGGCGTAAGAAATAGCGTGTTTTCCAATAAAGAAAATGTAGTTTATTGCGAAATATCTCCGATGAAAAGGCATAATAATGCGCTCTTGCCTCTTTCCTGCGAACCGACATATTGCGCCAGAAGGTGTAATGTAATGCTCCGACAGTATTATCTCCGTGTTGGCGATACAGAATGGTTGAGTCTGCAATAGGAACAAGTCTCCCTTGCGCAAGACAAACAGATATGGCGACTGCATAGTCATGCATAAGAGCCTTCGCCGTGAATGGAATAGATACGGTTCTCGCTGCCTGATTGATTAACATCGTACAACCCGTTACACTGTTGCAGAGTGCCAAGTAGTGAATATCGTTATCCAATATCTCTGGGTGGATGTTCGAGTATTGCCAGAATGAGGGTGAAATAAGGTGTAGCCGTTCATCCACTATCCTCAAGTCTGTATGTACCACAACAGGTGTCTTCGCTCCATATTTCTCTTCCGCTTCAATCATTCTCTGTAGGCTCAACTGCAGTTTGTCGGGCAACCATACATCATCTTGGTCGGCAAAAGCGATATAACCCTCTTTCCCGTATTCTGTCAGTAGGTACTCAAACGAACGCACAACGCCTCTGTTCTGCCCGTCACTCACAATGCGTATGCGCTCTTCTTTCTCTGCGTATGCTTTCAGAATCGTCATGGTCTCATCGCTCGAACCGTCATCCCGCGCCACCAGTCGCCAGTCGCTATAGGTCTGTCCCAATATCGAATCTATCTGCTCCCGTAGATACGCCCCACCGTTATATGTCGACATCAAAATCGTTATCATCCTTATTGCTTTCCTCGTCTGATTACCTCTGGATAATCGTATTTCCAATATAGTTTGGCTTGTCGCACCTGACGCGCTTGCAATGCCTCCTGCGAATATCTGTATCGCTCTGTGACAAGAGAGATTGAACCTGTCGGGTATCTTAATTCTTGGGCTTTCTTGGGTAGCCCGACAATCACCACACAAGTGTACAATACTAATATCGTCGCATAGATCTGCTTCACAAGTACATCCTTTCGCTCGGAGGCACAAAGGGTGTTCGCAACATAGACAATCAGGAATGGCAGGAAATACGACCGTAGTCGGTTAAGCAAAAACCAATACGGATATAGGCATACCAATACCGCCACACTGCACCATACTAACCAATGCTTGCGAGTACGATTCTCCTTCGGAACAATATAGTATGCCAAACAGAAAATAGTGGCTATATATACTATCAAGACCACCTGAAAAGGAGTACCAAGTTGCAAATGATGTTTAATCGACCCCGCTTGAATAGAGGTCAACGGCAGCATATCCACCAATCGCATTAACAAGGGTTGTAAGGGTATGAGTAAAAAGCCGATAATAAGCAGTCCCAAAAGAATATATTCTCGTTTGTCAATAGATACTTTCCCGATTAAATAGAGCAAGCCGAAAAGAACCAATAGGATAATTGCCGACTTGTGCATCGTACATGACAACAACGCCATAAGAATCGACCAAGCGTATTGCCGCCTCTCTAACAGCAGTATGAACAGATAGAAAAAACTAACTGCCAAGCACTGACGGAATTCCATAAGAATCAAGTTGTAATCCAAACATACCAACATCAGCAACGACAATGTCTTGTATCTTTCTATCTTTTGGAATAAGAGGTATATGCTTACAAAGTAAAAGACGGAGATTACAGCCGTCATCCCCCAAAAACTTACCCCCATAGAATGTAGCAAACTGCAAAACAGGGTGAAGCCTGGCTCAAATTGCGACTTGTCAAGGTGTGTAAATGTATCTGCAACGGAACCCAATTCTTGATAGAATGGAATATAAGTGGATATATCTGGTCCTATCGCATACTTCAAGATGCACCAAAGTGCCACCAACACAAAGGTACAATAGTATATTTGTTGTTGTAAACGGGCGTTCTTGGATGCCAATAATTCTGCCACCGTACCCGTTAGAGCAATCAATATAAAAACAATGATAAAACTCACACTGTTTGTTGAATGTTCTGCAAAGGTACGACAATCCCGCAATATACACAACTTTCTACCGTCTTTCACCTGCCAACAGACCAAAATGTTAACAAAACCTGTCATTGTCCTGTCCCTCTCCACGCCGATTTCTTTCCGCTAACAGCAAATCTCCCCTCCGCCAACCTCAATAAACACTACCACTTTCAAAGGATTTATATACGATTTATATAGGACGCATATAGGACGAATATAGGAAGAATATAGGAAGAACCTCCAAATCACAAGGAAAATTGCCCTCCTGGCATATTAATTATTAATTGTTAATTATTAATTTTTGTATACTGTAGAGCCATAGCGTGCTATGGCTCTCCCTCCACCATACAAATCCATTCAACCCCTCACCGTGCGCTTATGCTAACTGTAGAGCCATAGCGTGCTATGGCTCTTCTTTTGCTATACAAATCCATTCAACCCCTCACCGTGCGCTTATGTTAACTGTAGAGCCATAGCGTGCTATGGCTCTCAAC
>CAVHKB010000051.1:0-12662 GCA_963636305.1 Prevotella sp. P5-108 | reverse complement strand
TACCGTGTACATCATAGCCTTTGTCCAATAAGAACTCACTCAAATACGAGCCGTCTTGACCCGTTACTCCTGTTATTAATGCTGTTTTCATATTCTTGTTACTGCGCATAAATGGCACTGCGTGCATTTTTAACTGCGTGTTAATGACGCTGTGTTTGTGACTGCTTGTTTATAACCTTGTGGATTGGTTGTTGTGGATAGGTTGCTGTTACAGTTTTTGTTTGTGCATTGGCAGAAAGTGTAAATTATTACAGTTTCTGCCAATAGCCTTTATACTGATTTCGGCACAAAGGTACAAAATTTCTGCGAATATACCAAATTCGGTGCTACTCAATTTCGATACTTATGCACTTTTTATGCAAAAGTCCCGTTTTTATGCACCATTATACACCGATTTTCTAATACCATTGATTATCAATAATGTAAGTCCAAATTCTACACTTTTATGAGGGAATATGGAGACAAAAAACACACTTCTATGAGAGAACACCTAACGCCCTTTCCACTGGCGCAGTCGGACAAAGGTCTTTGGGAATAAGAGTTTGAGCAGGATGTGCCACCTCGAACCATAGGACAAACCGACACGGGGGATAGCCAATAAGTCCGTTTCACTATGTGCGACTGTAGTCTTCACCACAACATAACCTGGAATAGTGGAAAACGCCATTACGACACCACACTGCCGCAAAGTGCTTTTCTCCCGCTCGGAAAAATCCCGCAGGCTGCCATTAGGATAGGCGAAATACCGAACTTTCTCGCCCGTCAGTTGCTCCAATCCTGCTACCGAATCCCGTATCTCCGCATACGACACAGCGTCCGTCTCCCTACTTAAAATGGGATGATGTTGTGTATGCGCGCCGAAAGTAATCAACCCGCTCTGTTGCAGTATCGAAAACATCTCACTGTTGATATTCTCGTCTATGTTACTTTCCCCCTTTGGGTCGTAGGCGTTGATATATGCCAACACCTCCGCCAAAGGTTTCTGTTTCATACGCTCCTCCTCTTTCAGTCCCAACACCCGCATACGCTGAAACCAGAACGCCCCACCCTCTTCGATATTCTTAGGGGAAACGAACATGGCAGCAGGAATATGCAGCCGTTTGAGAACGGGGAACACTACCTCGTACACACTGCGCTCGCCGTCGTCAAATGTCAAGAAACACATCCGTTTGGGCGTATGCCTCTCCCCCGTGAGGCGTGCATACAGTTGGTCGAGTGTACCAAACGCAAAGACACGCCCTATCAGTCGCAGCGTTTGTTCAAACCACACTCCGTCTTGCACATTATGAAATGTCAGCACTAAATTCTTCATCCCTTTAACCTCCTCATTATCGGTTTCAAACACGAACCATAGAAGCCAAATAAATACACGCACCCTCGCAGCCCCACTCTACGCCGCACTTGTAATAGTCGTTTCGACTTTACGGTGGTGGAATACTTTAATATCCCGCTATGTTTCTCAAGAATGGCATATACCTCCTTGCGCTCCGAACGGGAGAGTTGCCAATAGCCATACACCATAGTCGGATATATAAATGCCAAGTACTCCAAGAAGAGCAGGTCATTGGGGATGCTCTCGTCTAACAGTGCCTGCCACTTATCAAACATAAAATCATACGAGCGATAGTCTTTGACGGATAGCGTTGTCGTTATAGAGTTCGCCCGATGACGATAAATGTAGGCATATAGGTTCAGCACTTTCACCGTGCGCAGGCAACGCCACAGCGCAATACTCCAATCTATATCCTCATTGCGTAAGCCGACAACGAACTCGATATGGTTATCCACAAGTACACTGCGCTTGATTATCTGAAAGCAGGCACTCATATTAAAGCGTTGCTCTGCCAACAGATACGCAAAGCAATCCATCGGCGTGGGCAGACTATTCAGCAACTCTTCTTGGTAGGGATGTTCTTTGTCGAACACACCTATATCCTCGTACCAATCCTGCCTGCAAAAGAGCAAGTCATCGGGATAGCCCAAGCGGCTGAGTTCTGCGACTAACTTCGCCACTACCTCATTATCCGCATAGTAGTCATCTGAGTCCAAGAACAGCACATACTCCCCCGTGGCAATGCGCAGCCCTGCATTGCGCGCATCGCTCAACCCGCCGTTGGTCTTATGCACCACGCGGATACGCTCGTCCTGCTGTGCCAATCGGTCGCACAACAGCCCCGAGTGGTCAGTAGCACCGTCGTCCACCAATAGGATTTCCATATCGGTGTAGGTCTGCGACCGAACAGACTGCACGCACTGCGCCAGATAAGCCTCTACATTATATACAGGAATGATTACACTGATTTTCATGGGTGTACCTATCTTTGTCTGTTCCTTTTATTGCACATCATCTCGTAGTTCGTATAGTGCAGAACCAAGAATAGCAACGCCATAAAGACGGGCGTACGGAATATAGTACCCGTGTACATAAAATACTCCCAGGCGCAGATGCCCAGTATCGTCCACCGCAGTCGCCGATTGCGGATATAGAACCAAAAGGCAAAGCCGAACAGCACAGTACAGATAGCGCCCCAAAGTCCTGTCGTTACATAACTTTGGAAGAACCCCGTTGCCGAGCCTTTGTGGTTAAGTTGGATAGTGAGAGGAATCTTCTCGAACTGTGCATAGTCGAGGCTGTACATACTATTGAAGCCCAAGCCCCACCAGTCCCGCTCGTTAGACGGATGCATACCAAAGAGCAACTTGAACATGGCAATGGTGGCACCGCCTCGTCCCTCTGCCTTAATCTGCTTAGCCTGTGAACTGATTGCCCCGCCCGCATATTGCAGTTGGTCTTTCTGGAAGTCGGCCGCCTGCCCCTGCATACCCTCTTTGCCGAACTGATAAGTCTCGGCATAGTCGAAAGCATAGTCCCAATCGAAACGCCCCCACACCTCATTATCGGGGTTGAGCGACGGCGTGAGGCGCACACCGAGATAGAACAGCAACGGCACAAGGGCAAGCGCATAGACCACATACTTACCGACCTTACGCCCCTGCACATAGACGAAGAAGACAAAGACCACCATCGGCAGGATGAACATCACGGCACGCTTACCCGTTGTGAACCCGACAAAGAGCAGCCCCAACAGATAAAACCAATCCCACTTACTAAACTGCCCTTTGCGGTAGAGCCACAAGACGATGAACCACAAGATAGGAATAGTCGTTCCCATTTCCCCGCCTGCAATGGAGAACGAACCGACCAAGCCCTCCAACTGACTGCGGAAGACAGCAAACTTAAAGACCGAGATGACTATCTGCGCCAGACCTATCTCGTAGAACAGGCGCAGCAATTGCTCCTTCTGCCCCCGCCGATAGACGGCATTCTTGACCACCCAATAGAGCAACATCGCCTCCACATAACGCGCATACTGGCTGAAGACAATGGTCAGCGTGTTTTGCGTATAGAACAAAGCCGTCCACATATACTCCAACGAGAACACCACGAACGCCGCCACTATCAAGCCGTCCTTGCGCCGATAGACTTTATAAGCATGGTGCTGCGCAAAGATATACACGCACAGGAGCAGCATTGCCACCTTGTAGATATTGTGCGCCCCCGCCCCAAAGAACGCAAAGACACGAGGAAAGCAGAGGAGAAGCAACACCACCGACAGCGCGTCCCGCCGATAACGGTAGAGCATATACACCAGCGTTACCGCTACAAAAACCTGCTGCGCAATCTGGGCAGGGATATTCACCCACGGAATTATCTCGAAATGCATACGCCCCTCCTATTCCGTTTGTCCTTGGGTTATACCATATCGCTCCCACAGGGCGAGTGCCTGCGTGTGCTGGTTGAAATGCTCGCAGACATAGCGGTAGGCGTTCTCGCCTATCTGCGCCGCCCTATCGGCAGACAAAGCCTCAACGGCTGCCGCCAGTGCCTCTGCATCGTCCGACGGCACAAGCAGCCCCGTCTTCCCCTCCTGCACAATCTCCGGAATACCGCCTATCGCCGTGCCGACCAACGGCAAGTGTGCCATTGCCGCCTCGAGCAGCACCGAGCCTAACCCCTCCGAGCGGGACGGATGCACATAGATGTCCGCCAGGGGGAGAATATCCTGCACATCGGAACGCCTGCCGAGCCAACGCACACAGTCCGCTACGCCCAACTGCTCTGCCAACGCACGCAGCGAGTCCGCATATTGGCGTTGCTCCGGCGTATCGCTGCGCAGTCCGCCTATATGCACGAAGAGGCAGTCCTGCCCCTGCTGCTTCAAGCGTGCAACGGCGTGCAAGATAAGGTCAATGCCCTTGATATACTCAATTGCCGACACATTGGTCAGCACCCGTGCGCCGACGGGAATACCCAGCAAAGCACGCGCCTCCGCCTGCGTATAGCGCGGGGCGACAATCTGCGTACCGATATAGAGCGTCTCCACATTGCGGCAACGCCCGTAACTCCACAGCCCGTATTGGCAGTGTATCGCCTCGGAGATACAGAACACCCGCTTGCTCCACAGCGACATCAGCCCGTGGTACACGCCCAACGCCATGCGTTTCAGCCGCCCTTTCTCTGCCATATACTCCGCTACATCGTCGCCCAGGAGCGAGTGTACATGCGTGAAATGCGTCGCCCCGTAGCGTTTCGAGAGCAACGCCGTCAGCACTTTCACATCGTTACAAAAATGCGTATCCACCACCTGCGGGCGGTACTTTCGATAGAGGCGGCGTATATCCGCATACATCTGCCTCTTGTTGCTGCTCACTATCTCCACACAGCCGCCCGCCTGCTCCAAATCGGTTTGGATAGCGGGCATATACTCCATCGAGTCGCAGAAGACACAGACCACCTTGCTTCCCCTCGTCGCCGCCTCACGAGCGACCTCCACCATCAAGTGGTCAAGCCCCGAATAGACCCTCGGGCAATAGAGCAGAAACTCCAATATATAGTTCATCTTCCTCGGTATTTAAGCCATAATTTATTAAACTGCAAGAGCCCTGCAATATAGGCTTTTAATAGGAACGGAAGTAGCATAATCCCTATATATATATATATATCGGTGTATTAGTGCGTACAAATAGTCCTGCCAATACTGAATAGAAAGGGCTTTCCTATTCATCTTTTTTATATTCACAGAGTTGGTTAGTTGGTTCGGGTGGATGCGATAATTCAGGCACACCCGATAGCTGATATATATCGCCTTGCGCGTGCCGCCCAGCATATACGCCCGCAGGCGCACCCAGGTATCGGAGGTGGGTGTCGTACGCAGCATATCGGGGTACTTGTCGATGACCGCACGCCGATAGGCTAAAGTGCAGCCCCACATATCCCATTGCATCTTGCTGCGCAAGCAATCGATAATGGAGTACTCCCTACAAACGGCGGGCAGCGGTGTCTCCTGCGGACACACCACGCCGTTGCAGAGCCAGTTAATCTCCGTCGCCGCCAACTGCACATCGGGGTGCGCCGTGAACACCTCCGCCATGTAACTGACACGGTGCGGCAGACTGACATCGTCGCCGTCGTTATAGACAATGATGTCGCCCGTGCAAAGGGCTAAACCGTCGTGCATATTGCCGCCTATGCCTTGGTTGGTCGGCTGACGGTTGTATATAATCCGAAAGGGCGACGGGTTCTCCCGTATGGCACGCTCTATCTCGGCTTGCGTGCCGTCGCTGCTGCAGTCGTCGGACACCACTATCTCCATCTCGCCCGCATAGTCCTGCCGACAGCCGCTCATCACAGCATCGTAGATATACTTCTCCTGATTATAAGTCAGGACGAGAAAGGAGACTTTGGGTAAATATGTTTGCGTAGGTGCTGCCATTCACTATGTATTTAATGCCTCCATAAGGCGCTGTTTGTATTCTTCTATATCAATCGCAGAGGTGTCTTTGTTGGTTACATTCTTTAATATAAACTCCGTGTCCGCCTCTATTATATAACGAAAGTCAATATGGGGGGGGGGGATTGTTAATAGATTGATAGTAATCGTAGAACTTGAAGTCGTTCCCGTTCACATTGTCCGAGAACTTTGCCCACAGCGTGGGGATATGATACGCCTCTGCAATTATCAACCCGTGTAACGAAGACGACACTATACACTCGCACGAGCAGAGTTCATCTATCCATTGCTTCCAATAGCGTTCTATGCTCATCCGAAAGCCCCCGTTCTTCGGCAGCAGAATGTCAATAACGTGAATATCCTTGTTCTGCAACAGGCGTTGCACTATCGGGCTGTCTTGGTCTGCATAGTGCGGGATAAGCCCTATCTTGTGTCGCTTACGCACCCCCGTAGGCGCATAGAACAGGGGCAGCAGCATAGCGGGGTCGCCATACACCGCAGGGCAGTCTATCCCCTGCGCCAAGAGCAGTTCGCGGGTCTTGGGTCCTCGCACACTCACTATCTTTTGCGGTGCGACTTGCACTCGTTGGTCAGCCGACACCGCCCCTGCCCCGCATACCACGGAGTGTGCATCAATGTCGCCCAAAGTAGAGCCGACCATTTGCAGGTTCGTCCCTCGTTCATACTGACGGTTGAACACATAGCGTTTGGGCAGAAGCCGCCCGCCGTTTATACCCAATAGTTTCGGCAGCCATATCCCCAACGCGTCGCCGTAGTTGCGGTTGGTGGTATATTGCCCCGTATAGACATACTGCCCCCATACACCGCGCCACGCATTGCGCAGTTTGACGAAGAAGATACCTACCCTATTTATGCAAGCGGCGATAGACATAGGACTTTTTGATGTAATAGACCATGTTACTCATCCATTTGGCATACCACTTGCCCCAACTCAAATCCCAGAGATGAATGGCGTAGGTGTTCTCCGTGCAGTACGACAAGAAGCGCCCCCCCTGCCGTTGGTCGTAGGGGAACGGATAGAAATAGTCGTAGGGATAGAGGGTTGCCTCGGGGTGGCGGGCAATGATAGGCGTAATAAGGCGCGGCACGATATAATCGGCTATGTGTGCAGCGTCAAAACAGAGCGTATCGTATTTCGCCAATATCTCTCGGGCGCAAGCCCCGAGGGCGCAAGCCCCGAGGGCGCAAGCCCCGAGGGCGCAAGCCCCGAGGGCGCCACAGGACACCGTGCCTTCGGCACTATGCCCTGCGTCGCCCTCGGCGGTTTCAAAACCGCCGAAGAACGCCGCATCGAGAAGCGGCGTGAACGAGCGGACGACATACATATCCGTATCCAAGTACACGCCCCCCACATAGTACAATGCCCAGAAGCGCACATAGTCTGCCACAAAGGCATATTTCCCCGCCTCATAAGCCGTGCGGGCAAAGGGGTGTTCCAAAGGGTTGGGCAGTTGGTGCGCCTCCGCATACTGCCGACAGGTCTGCTCGTTCCAAAGCATAAACTCGTAGTCCGACATGTGCGTGTGCCAAGTGGCGATACACCGCCGCACCGTCCGTGAGTACGCCTTCGGTCCAAACCAGCAATAATGTATTATCTTGGGTATCATAATGATTTCAGTATTAGCAAGCCCTGCTCTGTCAAGCGGTATTTCTGCAAGCGGCTCTGTGGCTTGTCGGGGATAGTCATCTCCACCAATCCCCGTGCTAATGCGGGTTGCAGATAGGCAGCAACGAAGTTCTTCCTATCTGTCAACTGCAGCCGTTCCATTATATCCGCTTTGGATAAAGCCTCCTCTCCCATACAGCGCAATAGACTTGCGACTTGGGGGGTAACTTGAGGGGTTGACTTAGGGGGTACTTGAGGGGTATCTTTGGGGGTACTTATGGGGGCGACTTGGGGGGTAAGTTCCTGTGCAGACATACTAAAACTATCCGCTTTACTAACCTCCACGCCCTGCTCCGTCAAGCGATATTTCTGCAAGCGGCTCTGCGGTTTATCGGGGATAGTCATCTCCACCAATCCCATTGCTAATGCGGGTTGCAGGTAGGTAGCAACAAAGTTCTTCCTGTCCGTCAACTGCAACCGTTCCATTATATCCGCTTTGGATAAAGCCTCCTCCCCTATGCTGCGCAATAGGCTCTCGACTTGGGGGGTAACTTGAGGGGTTGACTTAGGGGGTACTTGAGGGGTAACTTGGGGGGTACTTGAGGGGTCGACTTGGGGGGTAAGTTCCTGTGCAGACATACCGAAATTATCCGTTTTACTTGCCTCCATGCCCTGCTCTGTCAAGCGGTATTTCTGCAAGCGGCTCTGCGGTTTATCGGGGATAGTCATCTCAACCAATCCCAGTGCTAATACGGGCTGCAGGTAGGTCGCAACAAAGTTCTTCCTATCTGTCAACTGCAGCCGCTCCATTATATCCGCTTTGGATAAAGCCTCCGCCCCTATGCAGCGCAATAGGCTCTCGACTTGGGGGGTAACTTGAGGGGTACTTGAGGGGTCGACTTGGGGGGTAGTCATACCGGGGAATAGCAGTTCCACAGTATCTAACTCGGGACGCTCCCGCAATATGGGTATTACGCCATACGCTGCTTTCCACATCTCCACCATAGTCGGGAACCCCGTCCCCAGGTTGTCGCCATAGCCTATCATACGCAGCATATCTTGCATTTTCGGATTGCGTGCTTTCGATATGCCGCCACGATAAATATCTTCCACAGGCAACTTGAGTGTCCCGGGATTAGAGAAGAAGAAGCCGTCTTCTCGTTTCTCTATCCGCAGCACCCCCTCCGACAAAAAGTCAGCATGAATAATCATATTCGTAACCGCCTCACGCACCAACTTATAAATCGGCGCATCGTCTTCGCGCGTAAACTGCTTCAATACAAACGGTACTTTAATGCCTTGCACCAATTTGGGCATTACACGCGCCATAAATTGGAACAGATTGTTCTCCCAACTGAAATCGTAGGTCAGTCTGTCCGAGTATCGCATATCGCCTTTTAGCCCCGTCAAGTCGATATAGTCCATGCGTATCATCGGCAATGCCTCCCGCACCGCCAGCCCCGTACCGAACAGCAGCAGCCCCGCTAATGTCAGCCCTTCCTGCTCTGTTTTGCTGTCGATATAGTACGCACCCAGTTTGCGCAGAAACTCTTTGTCATCTACTTTGTTGAGGATATGGTCGATATGGCTGTTTTGGAACATTTGGCGATACTCGCGTAGCGTGCGTATGTCCACCTCTTCCATTCCATAGTCTAAGTGTTTGCCGTCGTTGCCCGTCTCGTCTGCATCGCGCATCATCGCCCGCACTTCAGCGTCCGTACACACATAATCTCCCTCGTGGCGGCGTTTATAAGTATGCCCAAACGGGTTTTCCGTCAGATAAATAGGGCGTATCTGATACTTTGCACGCGGTATGTAGAACACCAGCACCCATTGCCCATTCCCCAAATCTATATCCTGCACATCGTGTTCGGACAGCAACGGATTATTTACTTTCGAGCGGTTGTGCGCATCGTCCCAGAATTGCTTGCGCAGGCGCACCAATTCCTGTTGCGACAGCCCATCGGGATAGAATGCATCTTGCTTCTGTGTAACGCCAAGCACGATTTTCCCTCCGTTGGTATTGGCAAACGCCGAGAACGACTTCCAAAACTCCTTTGGAAATCCCCCTTTGGCGGACTTGAATTCCACCTCGCTGTTCTCGCCCAAGCGACAGAGGCGCACGATATTTACTCTATTCAGTATCATCCCTATTTCTTCACTATTCCTTTCACTATCCTTCCCGCAGTCTTAATCTTTTTAACTATATATATATATATATTGAACATACTTTTACTATTCAGGTACTTCCGCTCGGGTCTATGGGCGAGCCACCGCACGGGAAAGCCTGTGCTGTGTACACACTCCGTCACCGACTCGTAATCTCTGTGCGACAACGCCCATTCGTACTGCTGCCACAAGCGGAACTCCTCCGCCTCGGCTCGGGAGAACGCGTATGCCGTATCGGGGAACTCCCGCGATAGGAACAGCCCTTGCCGCACCTCGTGGTCGATGTAGCGGTATGCCTTTTGCTTGCTTGCCGCCGACGACACCGTATTGCCCGTGCGCCGCCAGTAGAGGGCAAGGGCGTCGATATACCCCACCACGCCCTGTTGCGCCATATAGACATTGGTCGGATAGTCGCACGAGAGCAACTGCTGCGCCGCAATCTTGTCGAACGGCACATTCTTGAGCATCGCCACTCGGTGCAGCACTGTGCCGTTGCCGATGCCCGTACTGCGTATCTTGTCAAACATCTCTTCCACCCGCACGGCGTAGGTATCGGGCTTGTGCCGGCGTGCTATCCTCTCGCTGCTCGTCGCCCGCATATAGCAGAAACTCATGTCCTTATGCGCTTCCATCAGGTCAACCTGCCGTTGCAGTTTCTCGCAGTTGCACCAGTAGTCGTCGCCGTCTAACATCGCCAAATAAGTGTAGCCGGAGGCGATGATATATCGGAACAGCGCAATCGTGTTCCCCACCAAGCCGAGGTTCTGCTCTCGGTCGAAGAGGATGATGTTCGGGTGTTCCTTTTGCAGCCCGTGCAGCACGGCGGTCGTTGCGTCTGTGGAGCAATCATTGCCCACCACTATATCGACGGGAAAGTCGGTCTTCTGTGCCAGCGCACTCGCTATGCACTCGCGGATATACGCCGCTTGGTTGTAAGTAACCACGCACACCGCCACCCGTATGTCTGCCTTTGTTGTTTTCATTTTAGCAATCGATTGGCAAGCCGTAATAGAAACAACGGCACGCATTGTTTGCGCAACTTGGTTATACGGGCAAACCTCCCCAAGACTGCGTAATCCCGTTGCATACGCTGCGACATATAACGGTCGAGTACTTGCTGCCGCTCCTGTTTGCACAATTCGGGACTGTGGTAACTCAACCCCGTATTCTCAAAGTACGACACATCCACATCCTTATAGCAGAGGCGCACATCGTCGTGGAAAGCAATCACACGGAAGAACCACTCCCAGTCTGCACAAATGCGCAGCGAAATATCGTAGTCGCCGAACCGGGCGAACAGCGCACGGGGGATGAATGTCGCTTGATGCTTCATGCAACTGTTATACAAGTCCACAAAACCGGGGTTCTCCACGCCTCGGCAGTAGTCCACCGCCTTGCCCGCAGCGTCCACCACTATCTCATTCCCATACACAATCGGCAGCCCCTCCTCGATATTCTCCCCGCTTTCCTCACTATCAACAACGCCCCCACTCTTTTCTTTCTTCTCTTCTCCCCCGCTCTTTCCCCGCTTTTCGTCCTCTCCTTTCACCGCAGGTGCCAACATCTGTGCCAGCACCTCCCCGTTGCAGAAGCAGTCGCCCGCATTGAGGAAAAAGCAATAGTCGCCCGTAGCCAGCCGAATGCCCTTGTTCTGTGCGTCATATACTCCCTTATCCGGCTCCGACACCATCCGTATCCGCAACGCCTCCCCCTGCATCTTACCGCCCACAAACTCCACCCTCTCTACCTCACTCTCCCCTATACAATCCCCACAACTTGCCTTACTTTCCCCCACCAACTCCGCCCCCTCTCGGCGCAGTTGCTCCAAGTATTCCTTTGTCCCGTCGGTGCTTGCGCCATCGACTATTATCCACTCGAAGTCTCGGAACGACTGTCGCGCCACCGACTCCGCCGTCTTCCTCAACCCCTCGAGGTTATTGTAAGTTATGGTTATAATCGAACAAGTCATTGTTTCTCATTGTTAATTATACAACCGGTCTTGCTCGAGAGGGGGACACGCCCCACTGCATAAGGGAAACACATTGATACACATCCCATCGCGTCCGCAGTCGCCCCGTTCCCTATATCTGACCGTGCCGTACTTCTACACGAACTGTTTTGCTCACCCTCCGCTCTGTTTATCGGTCTGTATTTGAATCATTTTTCGTGTATTTGGAGAATAATTATTCTTTGTTCTTTATGTCAATTCGTGTCCATACGCCGTAGGCGTCCGTCTAAAGGAACATACTATGAATTATTGTCCACGGCGACACGCCGGTCCTTTCGTGTCCGCACGCTGCGCTGCGCCTCTCCGTTCCAAGTCCGTTTCCGAACCTCGCCGTCCGCCACTCCACCAATATAGCGCACAAAAGTACAATTTTTTCCTGAATTGTGCAAGCCCCTCTTGTGTATATGTTCTTTTTTCGATACCTTTGCGCCCTGTAAGGATGCAGACTGCATCGGGTTGTTAACGGGTGATTAACGGGTTGTTAACGGGTGATTAACGGGTGATTAACGGGTTAGTAAGCAAACTCGCATATAAGATGCACGAAGGCATACCGAACCTACGCCCCACCCAAACCGCCCCAAAACCGACAGAAATCCACTCGGTTACTCGAAGTTGTACAAAGGGCAAAACCACCCAAGCCGCCTAAAAACCGACTACAAACCAACAAAAAACCAACAGCCGACAGGCACCCACCCGCCGGCATATCAACAGAAAAGAAAGGAAAATCGTATGGCAACCGTAAATTACATTGACCCCATTGCCTCTATCTCGGGGCGGTTGAGCAAGAAACAGAAGCGCGGCGGCATTCTCCGCCAGAAGCATTATCGGGACGACAGCGGCCGCATCGTGAGCGAGGGTGCGCTCGAGGCGTATTGCGTACTGCACCCGCGTGATTACGACAAGAACCCGCCCACGGGAGCGGAACTGCGCAGTATCACATTGTTCCAACAGGCGGCATTGCAGGCGGCAGAGGAGCGACGCGACCCGGAGCGTTTAGCCTATTGGCAGAAACGCTTTGCCGCCCAACTCCGCCACGGGGACGCAGAAGCCCCCGTCGATAAACATA
>CAVHKB010000050.1:0-12685 GCA_963636305.1 Prevotella sp. P5-108 | reverse complement strand
GTAGTAAAGGAGGTGTACAACTGTACAGAGAAATTTTAAAATGCAGTCGTTCAAGCGGTTGAAGGTGTACAAAAGTACAAAAGTGCGTTTGTGCAAGTTTGTGCGTACTGTACGAAACCCCTGTGCACAGCACCGTACAAACCCGTTTTTCGCGGATTTGTACGGATTTCACCATTGATATTCAGCGTGTTACAAAAAATACGCACACTTTGTACGAATTTTTAGGGGTCAAAACCTAATACTGGAAAATAAAAATATCATTTCTATTTTTTGAAAATATTACCCATTAAAAAACATCATATCAGCGTATTAATGGGTAAGAATTGACTAAAAAACGGCACATAATCGGGACAAATTCGCTATATTTGTGCTACTAATCATAGATTTTTTGCCAAATATGGACATTTACGTTTACTTGAAAGTTGAAAAATATCTTGCAGAGTGGTACATCCACGAGAGCGGAGGCGCGCCTGTGCAACTGAGGAAGGGGTCGGCAGAGAGCGACATCCTTGAACTCTTCCTCCAGAAGCAGCCAGCGGACAAGCCCGTCGACCTCGGCAAAGACTGCAACCTCTGCATCCGCATCCCCTCCTACAAGTGGAAAGACCCTCGCACCTACAACTACCTACCTCCGAAAGCAAAGGTTGCCCTCGCCCATACCATTTACACCCGGTTCAGGGTGCAACTGTGGAACGACCTCCATAGGCTGGAGAACACCGACGCCCTTCTGACCGACCTCATTTACGCATGGATGGAGGCACACGGCATCGAGGACGACGGCAAGGCATGGGAAACAATCCGCCAACATTACCTCCGAAAGCGGAACTCCTACCGAAAAATGCAAAAAAATAAAACGACTTCCGAAACGGACTAAAACACAACTAAAATAATTCAATAAATTCCAAGATGTCAACAAATTACACCTCTTTGCCGGGTATCGTAAAAATATTATCCGTGCCCTGCTCCTCCCTCCAAAAATTCATCCTTGAGCGATATGCTTCAGGGCTGCCCCTCGCCGTACTCTCTCCCACTCAAAACATCCGTTTTGCGGGTTCTCCTACTTGCAAAAGGACTACCGAGGTGCAAAACAACGGCAAATCGACCACAGTGGAGTTGCAATTCTCTATCCCTGGGCACTACGTTCCTCCGACAGAACCTACCGCCTACATTGTCGTTACAGCATCGGGCGCAGCGTATCTGATAGGAGCGAAAGAGCACCCGTTTCCCGCGGTCACCGTCGAGGAAACGACAGGCACGCCGTCGGGCGATGCTTCCCAAACAGAGGTAACGGTGAAGCATACAGCCACCGAAACCCTTATACCTGTGGTTGTTTAGTCTTTCACAGGGTGCACGCTGCTCGGTAAATTTGCCTAAAAGTAAACGAAATGGCAAATTACCTACTCAAACTAAAGGGCTATGTCGGCGGCTACGACTTCGATGCTGACTACGTAGACTATAAGTTAAGCCAAAATAAGGACATGGCTGTTGATGTGCTCATCGACAGCCTCGGCGGGTCGGTGGCAACGGCGTTGTCCATTGCTCACCACTTCAAGGCGCACGGCAATGTTACCGTACACTATGCCGGCATGAACGCTTCGGCTGCCACCATCGCATCAATGGGGGCAAAGCGCGTGATGATTGACCGCTATGCTATGTATCTCGTGCACAAGTCGAGCACCCCTATCGTGGAGGTGGCATTTCTCAACGCCGACGAACTGGAGCAGCGCATCAAGTCTCTCGAAAAGGAGAAAGCCGACCTGATGAAGATTGATCTCAATATTGCCTCGATGTATGCCGACCGATGCAAAAAAGACCGCGACAGCCTGCTTGCCCTTATGGAAAAAGGCGGCTGGCTCACAGCGCAAGAAGCCCTCGACTGGGGATTTGTCGACGAAATTGAGGAGAACCCGACAGAGAAAAAGCCCATAAAGGTAAGCGGCGAACTTGCTGCATCGATGGAGGTTGCTGGCATCCCTTTGCCTAAAGGCGTTCGCCCCTCGTCGCTCATGGAACGCATACTCTCATTTTTCGGCACTCATAACAACAACATAATGGACAAGGTTTTCAAAAACATTTGCGGGGTACTCGGTGTGGATGCCATCGCAATCGCAGCCGACGGCTCTGCCTCTGTGACGGATGCCCAACTGCAAGCCATTGAGTCGGCAATCGCTGACAAGGAAGCGGATATTGCCCACCTCACTGAACGTAACACTCAATTAGAGGCAGACAACGCAGCCTATGAGGCTCGGATTGTCGAACTCGAAAAAGCCCCCGGCGACACTACCGCTCAGGTGACAGGCGCAGTTAAGGATGCTGCTCCTACCGTTGCCGACGACCAGCTCAACGACTACCGCAACCGCCTCCGCGAAGCGCGCGATTTGCTCAAATCTCTCTAACTCTAAAAACTGACAAACAAATGGGAAAAATCGTAATCACCCCTGAAGATTTCCAGACGGCTGCCATCAAGTATCAGAAAGAATTGCTGATGCTTCCGATTGTCGCTTTGGAAGCGTCTACCCAGTACATGACCGTTATGTCGGGCGTGGCTGGCAAGCAAGTGGTAGGAGAAGCCGATTTCGACGCTCAGTTTGCCCCTTACAAAGCCTCCCGCAAAGGCTCTGCGAACTTGGAACTCAAGTTGCGCGCTCTGGAGACTTACCTCGGCAACGTCGTTGAATCCTTCGAGCCTAACCAAGTAGTAAAAACCGTGTTCGCCGGCAACTCTACCCTCGGCGACGGACAGAAGAACGTGCCTGTTACCAAACTTGCGCTTGCTTCTCTCGCCCGCAATCTCGGTCGTAACCTCAATTCTGTGTTGTGGAAAGCGCAGTATAGCGCCACTGGCGACACCTCTGCCGCTCTCTTCGACGGTTTCGACACCATCACACAGACCGAACTTACTGCCGGCAACCTCTCTGCGACAGCAGGCAACTATAAAAAGTTGACCAGCGAGATTACTAAAGAGAACGCTGTCGACGTAGCGAAGGACATTATTATGACCCTCTCCCCTGAACTCCGCGAACAGGACACTTTCATGTTCTGCGACTGGGACTTCTACGACAAGTACTGCGAAGCCTACAAGGCTACTGGCGCAGGGCTCGTCTACAACAATGCCTACGAACAGGTGTTTGTTGAAGGTTCAGGCAAGCGCTGCACACTTGTGCCTCTCGCCAACAAAAGCGGCTCTAACTTTATCCACGTCACCACTAAGGACAACATGCTCGTAGGCTGTGACCAGATGGGCGACAAGGAACGCATCCAGATTGACCGCTTCGAACCGTTCTTGCTGACGTTCTCGGCGACAATGTTCTTCGGTGTACAATTCAACACCATCGACGGACGCCGTATGCTCGTCGTTGATAAACGAACTGCTTAAACTCTTATAGATTATGGCAAATACATGTGACATACTTCAGAAGTCGCTTAAATGGTGTCAGGGCACGCCGGTTTATCCGGGTGTCCGCTCCCGCGCCTACTACATCAACAAATCGGACATTGTTTCTTGGCCGACGTTGACGAAAGGCACTGCTGGCAACTACACCACTGCGACCTATACTGGCGACTTTACTCTTGCCGCTGAAAAGAAATGGCTCGCCATTGACCACGACGTGAAGTCATCGCAACTCACGAGCGAGGCACAGGGCGAAGTGCCAAGTCAGACACAACTCAACAAATTGAGCCTCGTGCATCAGGGCGTAGGCGCTTCGGCTGCCGAAGCAGCGCTCTACATGAACAACTGCGACTGCGTGTTCCTTGTGGCAGGCATGGACGGATTGTTCCGCGTGGTAGGCTCTGAGATGTGGCCGACGAAAACCACCATCGCACAGGACACCGGTCAGGGTGCTACAGGCACGGCCTCGACGACTGTCGCGGTGGAGGCAACCGATGTTTGCCCTGCTCCATTCTATCCGGGTAAGATAGAGACCGAGGACGGCGACATCATGGGTGATGGTTCTGATGTGACGGCGTAGGAATAAGCCCAACAGATACGTCCAGCGGTCTCTGCGCCGCTGGACGTTTTAATTTTTTATTGATTGATAACTATGGAAACTACTGACTTTCTTAAAAAAATAAACGAGTGGCTCGACACTCCTTCCGAACAACGTGACTACTCCGCTGGCGCGCTTCTGATGCTCCAGTGTAACCGCAACCGTATCATGTACAACAACATGAGCCGCCGACCAGAGCATTATGCCTCCCACATCGAATATCAACTCCGCAAATATGTGGAGCAGCGCAGCGTAAAGGTTACGCACACAGAGGTGGAAAAGATGGAGCAACAGTCGGAATCCATTATGCAGAGCATCGGGCCGACCGCCAAGCAAAGCGAACTGCGCCGGGGCAAGCGCATCGACCACGACAGCCTGCCAGCCGAAATTCAGCAACTATATGTCGACAACCTCTCCATCCTCCAACGGATGCGCGAATGCCACATGCAGGTGCGCCAGTGCAGCGGCCCTAATCAGGCGTGCGTCGACAACGACAAATACTCCTTCCTGAAAGAGTTGATTGCCCTCGACAAAAAGCGTCTTGCCAACTGGAAGACATACGACGAATATAACGCAACGGCTACGACCTCGGAGGCTTCAAACACTGCGCTCGCCGACAATGATAGCAAACTCGTGCGTCAGGTGCAGTTGAACCTCGGTAAGTACAAGAAGAACCCAACGGAGCAGATGCGCAAATATCTGCTTGACTTGTACAGCCAGATTGCCAACGCCCCGGAGGCGTTGACTAAGAAACTCACGGATGCTGGAGTAATCGAAGCATAGCCATGCCGATGCCCAACGTTTACGACGTGTGCCGCTCGGACTTGTTTACCGACCGCAAGGAGTTGGAGCAACGCTTTCCCTCGGTGGTCGTCGACAAGGTGCTACGTGTGCGCTCCATGTACAACGCGCTGCTCTCCGACCCCTCGTCTAAAGATCGCCAACTGGTGGACTGGTGTTGCGCTCAGTTCCAGTGCAAGAAGTCGGCGGCATACGCCGATTTGGCTATTGTGCGCCAACTATTGCCGCAAATCTCGTCGGGCAACCGAGATTTCCACCGCTGGCGCTACAATGAAATGATCCTCGACACCTACAACCGCGCCAAGGAGGACAACGACTACAAGACCATGGAGCGCGCCGCGTCGAGTTATGCCAAGTTCAATCGCATCGACCTTGAGGACGAGCAGCGCCTGCCCTACGATTTGGTTGCCGTGCAGCCGTTCACTGCCACCGACGATCCGAGCGTGCTCGGCATTAAGCCTATCCCTAACCTTCAGGAAAAGATTGATGCAATGATAGCCAAGTACAAGAAGGAGACGCTCGACATTGAGGACGTGGATTTTGAGGACGTAGACCTCGAAGAAGATGATTTGTTTGGAGAAGATGAAAAACCCCAAGAAAGTTTACTTTAACAAGCCTCAGAGGCTCACCCAACTCATCGGCGCTCATACGTCGGTGATTGTGGCAGGGCGACGCACGGGCAAGACCGACAGCATCGCCTCTCCTTTCGTGCTCCGCAACATGCAGAGGATGCCGGGCTCTACTGGTGGCATTGTCGTGCCAACATTCAAACACGGGCTTACTAACACCATACCGGGGCTGCTGGCGGCGTGGAAACGTTGGGGGTATGAAAAAGATGTGCACTATGTCATCGGTAAGCGACCGCCTAAAGGTTTTGCAAAGCCGATAACCGAGCCTGCCGACTACGAACACGTTATATCATTCTACAACGGTGCTATCGCCGTGCTTATCTCCCAAGACCGCCCCGGCTCGTCAAACTCTCTTACTCTGTCGTGGCTGCTCGTTGACGAGGCAAAATTCATCGACTACAAGAAACTAAAGGAGGAAACGCTCCCTGCCAATGGTGGTATTAAGAGTTATTTCGGGCGGCACTCCTTTAACCACGCCGTGATGATACTCTCGGATATGCCACAGACCAAAAAAGGGTCGTGGTTTCTGCATTATAAAGACTTAATGGACGAGGACTTGATAGAGACAATCAAAGCAACGGTTTACGAGATATGGCACACGAAGCAGCGCATCCGCCAAATGAAAAGCGACGGTGCGACTGTGCCTAAGTACCTTAAAGGCTATCTGCGAAAACTCGACCGACAACTCAATCAAATGCGGTCGGTAGCGGTCTACTACAAAGAATATTCCTCCATCGAGAACCTCCAGTTGCTCGGCGAGAACTACATCAAGCAGATGAAGCGAGACCTCACTCCCAAGACGTTTCAGACCTCTATCCTCTGCCAGCGCCTCGGCATTGCCAAGGACGGATTCTATTCCTCGATGCGCGAGGGGCACAAGTACAACGCGAGCAATTTTGAGTATCTCGACAGCCTCGGCTTCGACTTTACCGACAACGCCATGGACAGCCGCGCCGACAAGGATTTGGACACGTTCAAGCCTATCTGCATCGGCATGGACTACAACGCAAACATCAACTGGATTGTAGCGGGGCAGCCTGTCGGGCGGAGATTGAACGTGTTGAAATCGTTCTACGTCAAGTTTGAGCGCAAAATCCCTGAACTCATCGATGATTTCTGCAACTACTACCTCCACCAGCGCAACAAGACGGTGATTTTCTACTACGACACTACCGCTCTCGGCTCTAACTATGCCGTCAACGACCGCGACTTCCTCTACGTCATCCGTGAATGCTTTGAGGCTCACGGCTGGAACGTGCAGCCTGTGTATTTAGGCAACCCGATGCGCCACGACGAAAAATATCTGCTCATCAATCAAGGTTTTGCCGGGCGAAATCGGCTTATCCCATATTTCAACCGACAGAACAACGATGATCTAATCCTCGCAATGCAGACCGCTGGTGTGATGCGTGGGCGCGACGGCTTTAGGAAGGACAAAAGCGGTGAGAAAAAAGAAGAATCAGAAGAAGATTTGCTCGAACACCGCACCGACGGCACGGACGCTTTCGACACGCTCTACATCGGTTGCGAAACTCACCCATCCGACGGGACAGACATACCTATGGCTCCGGGCGTGATGTAGGTGTTTCTGTCTTTCTTCTCCTCGCTCCGTTGGGCTATTTTCGTGATATGATACAGTTCACGAAATATCCAAGCGGCAACGTGTGGTCGTCCGGCATCTCAACGGTGACGCTGACCACCGACAGCGCGTCGAAGGTTTCGTTTGCCCTCTATTGCGGCGATGATGCCTCTGGCGACTTGGTGTTTGAAAATGACTTCTTCGCTGTCGGGTCTACTGTCGTGGTTAGTGGGCTGGGCAATGTTCTTTCCGACTATATGCGTGCCCACGCGCAAATCTTGCAGCAATACACAATAAAGGCTACCGTCGACAGCGAGACCGACCAAAAAACGTTCACGGTTTGCTATTGCGACCGGCTGATGCCGTGCACGGTTGACCTGTGGGCAACAAACCGCTATCTCACGTCGGCGGAACGACTTACCATTCCCTCCGATGGGTCTATCTCTCTCACGTCGCTCTGCGCCTCGACCGAGAACAAATATAAGATAATCGCGGTCGGCAAGGATGCTAACGGGAACACGATGCAATGCACTCTAACGGAGAAGGTCGTTGTCCCAGTCTCCGCAGGACTGCAAGTGTTTAATATTACAGGTATCTCCCCAGCGTATATCATCGAGCAGTCGGCGACAATTCATATCAACCCGATTGTAGAGGTGCGATCATTCACCATTAACCACGGCTCGCGCAGCATGACGGTCTTTGTCGTGCCTACCCCCGAAAACAGCGTGACGTTCAAGTATCAGAACATTTTCAACGTGCAGGAAACAATCACCATTGCCGGCACGGTTAAAAAGGCTCTCGACCTTACCCGTAGTGAAGCGGTGGTGTCTGGCGTAACGGTTCAGTATGACATTACAGGCTATCGCACCTACGAAATAACCTCCGCCCCTATGACGCAGGCGGAGGCGGCACGAATCGAAGCACTCGTTACGTCGAGGAGCGTTGTTGCCCCATCGGGGCGTGCTGTGCTGATTACGAGCACCGACTATTCCTACGACACGGACAGCGCCTCGCTCAAGTCCGTAACGCTTGCATGGCGCTACGCTTCGCAGTATGTGCTTGACGAAACCGACACGGCTGTGTCCGACGGCATATTCTCCGACCCATTCTCCTATCAGTATTCATAATGACAACGGCAATCCACATATCAACAATGCGCAAGATGCTCGCCAAGGGGCAACCGGTAGACCTCCGCATTTGGACGGCGAAAGGAGAAATCCAGACGCTGCACAATGCTATTTCCCTGCGCTTCGATGCTCGCAGCGGTACGCGCAACATCAAACTGCTCGACAGCCGCGAAATCCGCAAGGTGCGAGATGTGTGTATTTTCCAAATCAACGATAACGAAATATATCTATGAGCGATTATCCTAATTATGTTTCAATGACCCCATCGGTCGGGCTCGTGGAGGGCAAGTCGGCGTTGTTCTACACGCCTGCCGGCAAAACTGTGTTCCGCGAGGATTCCGACATGATACCTACACGCATCGACAACAACCACAGTTATATGCCGTGGGGTGCAGACAACCAGATGCCATTCAATATCCTCGACCTTATAGAGGGCGACGAAACGTTGTCAACGTGCCAGATGTTCAACGCAGAAATCTGCTATGGTGCAGGGCTTCACTTCGACACGTCGGCGTGCTCTCCCGATGTGGCTGCCGAGGTTGCCGACTTCCAGATTTGCAACAATATCCCTGCATACTTCCTCGGAGTGTGTCAGGATTTCAAGCATTTTGCCTTTACGGTGTCGGTAATCATTCTCTCTAAGGACGGCAAGGCGATAACCAACGTGCTGCGCAAAGAGGCTTGTTATTGTCGGTTCTCTCCGCGAGTGCTGGGCAAGCGCCAATATGTGTATTACGCCAACTGGCGCGAATACCCTGGAGCGGACGAAATCGAGGTGCTGCCACTCCTCGACCCTGCGTGCCCATGGCACGACCTTAACGCTCGGCTGGAGAAGGGCGACAGAACGAGAAAATTTGCCGTGCTCACAGAGATACCGGGGGCAGACCACACTTACTACCCTATCCCCTATTACGCATCGTTATTCCGCGGCAAGTGGTTCGACATAAAGCAACTGATTGCTATCGCGAAGGAGGCGAAACTGAAGAACTCTGCGCCGCTTAAATACTTGATTGAAATCTCGAAAGAGTATTGGGTGAATATTTTCAAGGCTGAACGGATAACCGACCCCGTGCGCCAACTTGACCGCATCAAAAAGGGTAAGCAGGAAATACTAGACTTCCTCACGGGGGCGGAGAATAGCGGCAAGGCGTTGTTCTCTACATTTTACCGCGACGTGAAGGGACAGGAATATTCCGACGTGAAGATTACCAAGATAACGACCGAAAAGGAAGGTGGCGACTGGTCGGACGAAATCATCGAGGCGGTCAACATGGTTTGCTTCACTATGCGTGTCCACTCCAACCTCGTGGGTTCTGTACCAGGCAAGTCAAACTCTAACAACTCAGGCAGCGACAAGCGCGAGCTCTACACCATTGCGCAGGCGTTGCAGAAACCTTACCACGACCTTTTGTTCGCGCTCTACAACATCATCATCAAGTTCAACGGCTGGACTGGCTGCACGGTCGACGTGCCGTTCATCCAGTTAACGACGCTCGACGAGAAAAAAGATGCAAAAACCGTAACCCTTAACCCGAACAGCAATGAAGATCATCAAGACTAACGAAATGCTGCGCCGCTATGTGCCCAACGTTCTGCGAGAGGTGGCGGGCGAGACAAACCTGTTTGATAAGGTTTACCCGGCTCTCGCCTCGGCAGAGGAGTGGCTGGAAGATGAGATTGTCGGCGTGAAGATGATGGACGTGCTGTCGGAGGCTGACGAGAGCAACCGCCTATACCTGACGGCGGCGAGGGTTGTTGCTTGCAAAGCAATGGCGGACGCAGTGCCAATGCTCGACCTTATCCTTACGCCTAACGGTTTCGGAGTGGTGAGCAATGCCAACATCGCCCCCGCGTCGAAGGAGCGCGTCGACAGGCTTGTTTCGTCGTTGTCCTCACTGTGGGAACGCCTCGCAGCCGACTTGCTCGACAGACTACGCGGTGAAGAAGAGTGGCAGCGCTCTGCTCAGCAAACGAAATGGTCTAAACTTCTGCTCTCCCCTGCTGAACTGGCGACCTACATGCCGAACACTCTCCCAATCTCAACCTATGCGGAGCGCCGCGCTGAGATGGCAGCGATTGAAGATGCTATCGCAGACGAGTTCCTCGGGTCGGAGTACCTCCAAGCACTGCGCGATGAATGGTGGTCGGGCAACGTGCCGACAGATGATTTGCGCATCGTAAACGACGCAATCAACGCAATCACGCAGTCGTTGAAGGTTGACGCGCCTCGTCTCGGCGTACTCGTGCCTACGGTCGACCTTATCCGCAACAACCCGGACGATTATCCCCTATGGCACGCCACAACAATTTCCAAAGTCTACAGTCACGAACCATTCTCCAACAACAAAAAGAATCATGGATATTTCCTCTAACACAATAAAAGCAACAGTCCCTGCTTCGTGGCAGGCTCTCGACGACCAGCAACTCTACTATGTGTATGGATTGTTGTCGGAGAACCTCAGCCTGTCGCAAATCAAGACTTACTGCTTCTTCAAGTTCTCTGGTATTCGGGTGCTGCGTCATCAGCCTAACGGATATGTAATTGCTCTCGGCTCACAACGTCTTGTTGTCGAGCCTATGGTGATTGCCGACTGTCTGCGTGCTCTCGACTGGCTGGACGGTCTCCCCGATTATCCAGTTCGCATCCGTAGCATCCGCAAACACGATGCTGTGGACGCTGCTCTCAATGGTGTAACTTTCAAGGAATACATCGCCCTCGACAATATGTATCAAGGCTATCTCCACGGGCAAGATGAATCGCTGCTCGTCGAGATGGCCAAGATACTTTACAATACTGATAAAATCGTCCTTAATCGCTCGCAGAAGATTTCGGTGTTCTACTGGTTTACCGAAATAAAGGCTCTGTTCTCGGCGCGCTTCCCCCACTTCCTCCAGCCGGCAGGGGCGGTTTCCTCTGACAACTTACTCGCTGGCGGCGTATCGGTCGGGCAACAAGTAACGGACGCAATGAATGCGCAGATCCGCGCCCTAACCAAGGGTGACGTAACGAAGGAACAGGAGGTACTCGACCTCGACGTATGGCGTGCCCTTACCGAACTTGACGCGCAAGCGAAAGAATACAACGAATACAAACGGAAATATGGCAAATAAACAGGACTACGACTGGAATGCGTCGGACTACTTCCGCGAGTTGACGCGGCGCAACCGACTGGCGCAGGAGCACGGCTTCCGCTTCTGCCGCGTGTCGGGGCTCGATGGCTTCGAGGAGGCGCTTGCTGCGATGCAGCAAACGCAGGCTTTTGTCTGTGTCGACGAACTCGGCACTGGCTATTCGCAGTTGTCACCATCGCCACGCACCCGACGGGTAAAAACGGTGTTCCTCGCTATGCGCCACGCCGTCGACGACATGGCAGCACGTCAGCGATGCCTCGACGTGATGCACGAGTTGTTTCGGCAGATGATGTCGGCGCTCATCCGTGAGAAAACGGCGATCGAGGAGCATTTCCTGTATGTCGACCCGAAAATCCAATTTTCGGAAATCTCTGCATATTTTGCGTCGGGCTGCGCCTGCGCCAGTTTTCAGGTGGCTATTGACAGTATGACTAACCTTTGCTACAACGACGATGAATGGAACTAACCAAACCACTGCAATAGAGGAACGCCGCCGATATGTGATGGCGTTCAACTCTACGATGCTCAACATCTGGAGGGAGCGGTTGCTCCTCCTCGGCGTTTACCGCACTGGTGCTTTGCTTAACTCGCTGGCAGCATCAACGCCACGGATGGACGGCAAGGTGTCGGAGGTGGTGCTGTCGCAGAACTTCCTTGCCTATGGCGTGTATGTCGATGCTGGCGTGGGCAAGGAGGTCTATGTTGGCAACCCGGGCGATATTGGCAGGGAGAAGAAGCGCAAGCGCAAACAATGGTTTTCTAAGAAATACTATGCGTCGGTTATGAACCTAAAAGAGTTTTGGGCTCGGTCGATCGGCGACGAGTTCCGCGGCATTATCTGCGACGCCCTCGACGCTGGGAAACTGAGCAGACAACTTCGTAATAAATAAATACTTGGTGATATGGATATAGAAACAATCAAAAAGAAAATTGAGGCGTTGTCGGCCGAGACTGTGGCTGGCGCAGTTACGCCTCCAACAGTGGCGACGATATTCAGTAACATCGCTGACGTGCTTGCCTCTACTCGTTCGGTCCTCGACGTGGATGTTATCCGTGCCGAGGGCAACATCACTCTCCGCTTCGTGGTGCTCAACTCTGAATCGGGAGCGCAGGAGACTGTCGAAGTGATACTCCCTCAGGCGGAGCAGACATTGGCAGGGCTGATGTCGGCAACCGACAAGGCAAACGCCGACACGCTGAAGGGCTGGTATGATGCAGTGTCGGGCAACGCCGTACTCACAACCATCTACTACGACGAAGCGGCGAGCGGCGCGAACAATCTCTGCCTCAAAGCGCGTTCATTCAACCGCGAGGGCGTATCAACCGTCTACTCGGTAATGCTTCCTGCTGCAACAGCAACCACGGCGGGACTGATGACCGCTGCCGACCGCACCAAACTCGACACCACATTGCCCAATCAGATTGCCG
>CAVHKB010000049.1:0-12746 GCA_963636305.1 Prevotella sp. P5-108 | reverse complement strand
CTTTGCTTCGTTTCTTTTGTTCATGCAAAAGAAATGAAGAACATTCTTCCAACAATCAACGAATGGTCATCGTGCTTATACCATACCGCGCATATTAACTGTTAATTGTTAATTATTAACTGCCTGCTATGGCTCTCATGTCATCTGCGCATGTTAATTGTTAATTGTTAATTATTAATAATTAATCCCTCCATTCATACAACAAATGCCCCTCTATATTCATCGCTGGCTCAATCGGCAACGGTATCTTCGGGGCTTCTACACCACTACCTACCTTCATCGGACCCACTTCCACATGCACCTCATCATATATACCCGAATCAATTATCGTTTGCAATAATGTCCTGCCACCTTCCACCAACACACTGTGTATCTGCCTGCTTGCCAAATCCTGCAAAATATACGCCCAATCGGTATTGTCACGATAGACAATCGTCTCTGCCTCGTCCGACAACAAATGCGACTCCAACGGCAAACGCCCATGTCTATCTACCACAATGCGTATCGGATTACGACCCGTCCAATGCGTCACCAACAAACGGGGGTCATCCTGCACTGCCGTGTTCGTACCCACCATAATTGCCATATTTTCCGCACGCATCTTATGCACTATCTGCTTGGTAACGGCATTCGAAATCCGCAAACGGTCTCCCCGTTGTGCAATCTGTTCTGCCGTATAACCCATATAACCGTCCGCCGTCTGAGCCCACTTCAACACAATATACGGACGATGCTTTTCATGCAAACACAAAAAACGCCTGTTCAACCGACGGCACTGCGGTTCAAGTACACCCACCGTCACCTCTACACCCGCTTCCCGCAACTTGGAAACACCACGACCCGACACACAAGGATTCGGGTCCAAACAACCCACTACCACATGTCGTACCCCCTCCCGCAAAATCAAATCCACACAAGGTGGCGTCTTGCCATAATGACTGCAGGGTTCCAAACTGACATACAATGTCGCATTCTCACAACTCGGATAAACCGACCTGTCCACACTGCCAAATGCCTCTACCTCCGCATGAGGACCACCGTAACGGCGATGATACCCCTCGCCTATTATCCTATCACCTAAAACCAACACCGCCCCTACCATAGGGTTAGGAGATACATAGTACTCCCCCGCTCTGGCTAACTGCAAACAACGGTGCATATAGATTTCGTTATCTGACATTTTTTACTTACCTTTGTCGGCGCTTTATGAATACTATTGTTCAACAAATAGAACAACTCTTGAGCGGTTATGTCCCCAAGAACGAACAAAAAGCAATAACCTATTGGCTGCTCGAGGAAACAACAGGCCTGAGCCGTACTGATATTCTGTGCGGCAAATGTACAAAGATTGTACCAGACACCCTAATGGCTATCCAACGGCTCCGACAGCACGAACCACTGCAATATATCTTCGGACACACCTACTGGCGCGGTATGCAATTGAAGGTAAATCCTTCGGTACTGATTCCTCGACCGGAAACATCAGAACTAATCGACTGGATACTGACCGACAACACCACTCCGTCACTCTCACTCATAGATGTCGGTACAGGAAGCGGATGTATCGCTATTGCACTAAAGAAGGAACGACCCAACTGGCATATTCGGGCAATCGACATATCTCCCCAAGCCCTCGCTGTTGCACAACAGAACAGTGAAACACAGCACACACCTATACAGTACATTGAAGCCGATATGCTACACTTGCCCAAAGACCTGCATGCCGACATCGTCGTAAGTAACCCGCCATATATATTGAACAGCGAGAAAACAACAATGGAACCAAATGTCCTCAACTACGAACCTTCCTCCGCACTCTTTGTCAACGACAACGATCCGCTATTGTTCTATCGTGCCTTAATCCAACAACATATCGCACCCACACTATACTTCGAAATCAATCCGCTGATGCTGTCACCATTGTCCGAACTACTGAAAAAGGAAAACTACCGTACCGTCACCGTACAATGCGATATGCAGGGAAAACAAAGAATGCTCAAAGCAAGCCTCTAACTCCTATGGAACAAGAAAACGGACAATATAGCATACTCAAACAGAAAGCAGGAGCCTATTGTAGTCTTGCAGAGCATTGTGAAAGCGAAGTGCGTGAAAAACTGATAGCATGGGGAGCCGACAACGAAGAATGTATCTCACGCATTATTGACTATCTCTACGAAAACAACTTCATCTCTCCTACACGCTATTGCCGAGCCTACACGCACGACAAACTCATCTACCAGGGATGGGGCAAACGGAAAATAGAGGCAATGCTCCTGCAAAAACAACTGCCGCAACAAAACATCCGTGAAGCCTTGAACGCTGTTGATAACGAACAATATGAAGACATCTTGCTCTCACTATTGCAAAAAAAAGCCCGCTCTCTGAAAGGAGAAACGGGCAATATGCTGCAAACGAAACTACTACGCTTTGCCGCCTCACGAGGATTCGACTATGCAAGTACTATCGTCTGTATCAGAAAGTTAGGGATACAAAGCAATGTCTAATATGATCTGAGGGACCTCCGTATTGTCGTGCCAGCCTGTAAAACGCTCCGCCCCTACACCTATCGCAAACACAGGTACGGCAGCCGCTGTATGAGAACGGGTTGTCCAACCCACCTTCGCTTTCTTGTTAAGCAACGAAACGGCCGCGTCCGACAATTTCGAGAAGTGCTGATATAAGGTCTTCACATCGTCTTGCTTGTTCTTCCTACTGTCCTGAAACAGTTGCTGCAACATCGCATCTTCCTCGCTGCTTATCTCCACATCCTTGTAAAATCCCATCCTCTCCTGCAACAGCAACTTCACTTGTTCCCATTTCAATTTCTTTCCGTACTGGTTCTGTAAGGACCTCAACATAGCCGACAACTCTTCAACACTGCACGACTGATACTGAAGCAACTTCAAATTAAGAGTATAGTCCGAATTACCTAACGCCAAGCCACCTGTCTCATGATCTGCAGTAACCACAATCAAAGTTTCATCGGGATGCGCTTTATAGAAAGCAACTGCTTCCGCAATGGCTGCATCAAACTCCTCCACCTCTCCTATAACCGTCGCTGCATCATTGTTATGACAAGCCCAATCTATTGCACCTCCCTCAACCATCAGAAAGAACTGTTTGTGATTACTCAAATGCTTTATTGCCGTATGCGTTATTTGAGGAAGTGTCAAATCATCCTTATTCTTGTTAATAGCGTAAGGTAACATACCTATACCCTTGTAATCTTCCGAAGTGCCTTCATTCTCGGGGATAAGAATAATACGCTTCGAACTACCTAACAACTTCGGTACTTCCCTCATCCCATGAGCAATAGCAATACCAGCCTGCTCGACCTCATAATAAAGCGATGGCAAAAATGGATTCTCCTTACTGATAGGCTGCAAGAAAGTAGAACCACCGAAGAAATCATATCCCGACTCTATCAACTGCATACCTATGTCATAATAATTCTTCCTGTTGGGTACATGCGCATAAAATGCACCGGGAGTAGCATGGTCAATACTGACAGATGTTGCGATACCCACTCCCCAGTCTGTATTGTGTAGCACCTCCGCAACAGACCTTATAGGCTCACCATTGGGCAATACACCCAACATACCGTTATTAGTTTTCTCCGTCGTAGCCAATGCAGTACCCGCAGCAGAAGAGTCCGTAATACCGTTACTCTGCGAATAAGTGGCCAACTGACCCGAATAAGGGAACTGCGTTGCATAAAGCGGAATCCTACCAATCTCCTTGCGCATTTCTGCACGATACATCTCTGTAAGCAATATCTCATTTGGACCCATACCATCTCCGATAAAGTAGAAAATATAACGGGGTTGCGCTAAAAGCGACCATACAGAGAGTAATACAAAAACAATAGACAAACCTACCTTCTTCATTTCTGTAAAATCTTTTGATTATTTTATTTATATAACTTGTTTATCCTATCTTGATAGAGCCTCTATCCCCCACACATACCACCACGCTCTCTCGCTGCAAAGATACAGATTCTTTTTCGCTCACACAAATAACGCAGAATTTATCATTCTCCCAACTTCAAACACAGAACGCTAAACCATCCACCAACTGTCAATCGTTCCTAAAGGCATATATTCTCTTTCTGCAACACGATCTCGAAAATATACATTTTACACTATTGCTATTCCGAATAAATTTCAGTACCTTTGCACGATGAATAATAGTGACATCACATACACATAACAGAATAAGAAAAACAATAATTACGAACATGGAAGAAAAAGAACAATATGGAGCAGAGTCTATCCAAGTACTCGAAGGATTAGAAGCAGTGCGCAAACGCCCTGCAATGTATATAGGCGACATCTCGCAAAAAGGACTGCACCATCTCGTTTACGAGGTTGTAGACAACTCTATCGACGAAGCACTGGCAGGGTTCTGTAATCATATAGAAGTAACTATACACGAGGACAATTCTATCTCGGTTCAAGATAACGGACGCGGTATTCCGGTTGATATGCACCCAAAGGAACACCGTAGTGCATTAGAGGTGGTAATGACTGTCCTGCACGCAGGAGGCAAATTCAATAAAGACAGTTACAAAGTATCTGGCGGACTGCATGGAGTCGGCGTCAGTTGTGTAAACGCGCTCTCTACTACAACGCATGTGGAAGTGTTCCGCGATGGGAATATCTATATGCAGGAATACGCCAAAGGAAAACCTACCTGCCCCGTACACCAAATAGGCACCTATGGAAGCGAACGCGGTACAGGTACATTCGTGCATTTTTGGCCCGATAGCAGTATATTCACGGAAACGGTATATCAGTACGACATACTCGCCAACCGTATGCGAGAGTTGGCTTATCTGAACGCAGGGGTCAAAATAACACTCACCGACCGCCGATATCCCATCACCGAAACACCGCAATCCCAATTAGAAAACGAAATACCGACAGAAAAGTTAGGGGTTTTAGCACCCGGCGGGAAACGATACAAAGGAGAAGTATTCTACTCCGAAAAAGGATTGAGCGAATTTGTTCGGTACATCGATAGTTCACGCACACCTCTTATATCGGAAGTCATACATCTCAGCACCGACAAATATGGCACACCCGTAGAAGTGGCAATGATTTATAATACCGACTTCAACGAAAATGTACACTCCTATGTAAACAACATCAACACCATAGAGGGAGGTACACATGTGGCAGGCTTCCGTGCTGCACTCACTCGTGTAATGAAGAAATATGCCGAAGACAGCAAACTGCTTGAGAAAGCCAAACTGAAAGACAAAGATGGTAATGCCACAATCGACCCCAATGACTTCCGCGAAGGATTAACCGCCGTCATATCAGTCAAGGTGGCAGAACCGCAATTCGAAGGACAAACCAAAACCAAACTTGGGAACTCCGAAGTAGCAGGTATAGTGTCTTCAGCCGTAAGCGAAGCACTGACCAACTATCTTGAAGAGCACCCCGAAGATGCCAAAAGGATTGTAGAAAAGGTCATCCTCGCTGCACAGGCGCGTATTGCTGCACGCAACGCACGACAAAGCGTCTTGCGTAAATCCCCCCTCAGTGGAGGAGGATTGCCCGGTAAATTGGCAGACTGCGAAAGTAAAGACCCTTCAGAATGTGAGTTATTCCTTGTAGAGGGAGACTCTGCAGGGGGAACCGCTAAAACAGGACGCGACCGTAAACACCAGGCCATACTACCACTAAGAGGTAAAATTCTGAATGTAGAGAAAGCAATGGAGCATAAAGTCTTCGAAAGCGAAGAAGTACGAAACATCTTCACTGCACTCGGCATCACATTTGGAACAGAAGACGACCCAAAAGCACTCAACTTAAGCAAGATCCGCTATCATAAAGTAATCATAATGGCAGATGCCGATGTAGATGGTGCCCACATAGCAACACTCATCATGACACTATTCTTCCGCCATCTAAAAGAGGTCATCGAACAAGGGCACCTCTATATCGCTATGGCGCCGCTCTATATGTGTTCCAAAGGCAACTACAAAGAGTATTGCTGGAACGACCAGCAACGCCACGACTTCATTATGAAGTACGGAGGAGGTGACGAGAAACTCATCAAAACACAACGATACAAAGGTCTGGGAGAAATGTCCGACGAACAACTGTGGGAAACAACAATGAACCCAGAACACCGACTGCTAAAGAAAGTGACAATAGAAAACGCCGCTGAAGCAGACCGCACCATCGCTATGTTAATGGGAGAGGAAGTAGCACCGCGCCGTGAATTCATTGAGCAACATGCCACCTATGCCAAAATTGATGCATAACACATCCCGTCAATAATGAATATCGCAGTATATTGCAGCGCAAAAAACCAAATACCCAACAACTACAAGATGTTAGGTATCCAACTGGGGCAATGGATAGCAAAAGCCGGACATACCCTTATATTCGGCGGAGCAACAGGAGGAATAATGACTGCAATATCAGAAACAGTATTTCATAACAAGGGCAGAGTCATTGGAGTAATACCCAAACGCATCATACAGGCAGGCAGACGGTCAGATGCCTGCACACAACTGATCGAGGTGGACTCAATGGCCATACGCAAACAGGAAATGCGCAACAGAGCAGACCTGTTCGTCTGTCTGCCGGGCAGTTATGGAACACTCGACGAAATGTTCGATGTAATAGCAGCAGGAACTGTAGGAGAACATCACAAGCCCCTCTTTATCGTCAATTATAATGATTTCTTCTCCCCGCTACAGAACCTTGTTACAACAATGAAACAACTGCAGTTCATTCCCGCAGAAGAATCCTACAAACCCGTTTGGGTCAATAGTGTGGAAGACTTGATAGAACAATTGGAACAATTTAGTTAATCAAATAAAATACATACCTTTATGAACCTTTTTTTCAAAAAGTTAACAGGGAAACTTCAAAGTACTGAAAAGATTGAAGCCCTCATTCAGCAAAACAAAGATGACATTGCCCGTTACCGCAGAGTCGAAAATTCAGCAGAATTAAAAGAGTATAACGAACTGAAAAAAATCATAGAGGCTCCCGAATTCAAAGAAAAGAAACGCACACTGACACAGACCAAATACCACGATACGGAAACCTATCGTCAACTGCGCAAACTCCGCGATATGGAAAACAACAAAGAGTTGCAACTCTATTTCTTTGTCAACGATAGCAAAATCCTTCCCGAATACTTGGAGTTCCGAAAGTCCGAAAACTACATAAAGTTATCCGACAAATCGTCTCTCCTTCATTCTCCCAACCTGCGCCGTATGAAGAAGTTCGAAAATTCACGCGCCTACAAAAGTTGGCTCAAACACAGCAACTCCGGACTACCGCAACAATACAAAGAATTGCAGGCAAAAATAGAGTCCGACCAGTTCCAGGATGAAAGACGATTCTGGAAGAATCCGCGTCGCTGGCTGACCACACAAGAATACAAACAGGAATGTCGCTTTGCCGAACTGGCTGCACTCGGCGATATACGGTTCTTCCTCGCACAACAAAGAGAGAGAATCGAAAACCTTGAGTCCTATAAAACAATGTTCTCCGACGACTTCAACTGGCGGAAAATGAGCGATTCTGCTTGGCAGCCCGGCTTTGCCTACATCAGCGAACAACTCAAGCAGCAACACTCTTTCACCAACGAACATCAAGCCTACAATGGAGGACACAACACAGGTACCATAAACGGCTATCTTACTATCCTGACACATAAAGAAAAAGCCACTGCTCCCGCTTGGGATGAAAAGAAAGGCTTTGTCAATCAATCTTTCGACTACACTTCCGATGTCATACAAACAGCAAAGGCATTCGAACAAAAAGAGGGTATATTCATGGCGAAAATACGATGTTCAGGCAAAGTACACCATACGCTCACGCTGAACTGCAAAGAAAAAACGCCCCTCGTACACCTCTTTAACTTCAACGGCAAAAAGTTGTATGTCGGATACACCTCCAAAGACGGATTTGTGGGTACATCCATCTCAGGGTTGTCTTTTGGGAACTTCTATATCATAACACTCCGTTGGACTCCTACCGAGATGATATGGTATCTCAACAACATCGAAGTCTTCCGTGTTAACAGGAACCTTCCTAAACAACCGCTGTATTTTTCCATCGCTTCTTTCTTGCCGAAGACAGAAAAACCCGCCGAAGGACATATCGATGTCGATTGGGTTCGCGTCTATAAACAAGCATGAGAATAGTCTTTACCATCAAGTCTGTCAACTTGGGTGGAGGCTCCGAGCATTCCGCTATTGCGTTGGCCAATGCTTTCGTTGAACAAGGAAACGAGGTGGTGATTGTCAGTTTTACGGGAAGTAATACGAAACCTTTTTTCCGTATCGACCCTCGTATCATCCTGCGCTATCTGGCACCGCAACGCGACCCCTACCCCGTACTGGTCCGCGAGGTACGGCGCATAAAACGGCTTCGAGCCATCTATCAGCAACTCCAACCCGATGTCATCATCGTCGTCGGTACTACACGGGCATTTGTCAATATACCCGCCACACGAGGTTATAAGACCATTCACCAGGAGTATTTCACCGTAACGCACCGCGCACAACTCACATCGAACCTGTCGCGCTTACTGACGGCAAAACACTCCGATGCGGTCGTCGTCCTGTCCGATTTCGACGCCGATGTCTATCGCAACCGGTGGCATGCCAAATGCGTCAGGAAAATACCCAACCTGCTTACCTTCGACAATCCTGCTCCCTCTGCGCTTCAACACAAAGTGGTTGTGGCAATAGGCCGACAAACAAGGGTGAAGGGTTTCGACCGTTTGTTAGAGGCTTGGCGCTACATCAAACATACCGATTGGGAACTACACATCGTAGGCAGTGGGAAAGAACATCGGCATCTGCTTGCGCTGTCCAAACAATACAACCTCAACAATGTCGTCTTCATCCCTGCCACACCCGATGTTCTCCCTCACTATCAAAATGCCTCCATCTTCGCACTCCCCTCGCGCTCCGAAGCCTTTGGCAATGTGCTGACAGAGGCTATGTCTGTAGGACTGCCTGCCGTTTGTTTCGATTGCGGGGCAGGAGTAAGAGAAATCCTCCAAGACGGGATTACAGGATTCCTCGTTCCCAATGGCGATACACAACAAATGGCAGAGGCGCTCGATAAACTGATGGACAACAACCAACTTCGGCAGGATATGGCTGCTGCTGCATTGCTACGGGTCCGCCAATTCGATACCCCAACCACCCTGCAAGCATGGTACGACCTGTTTCGCACCGTCTGCCAACCTGCAACATAAACTCCAATTGCTTACCATGGATGCCGTCATCACCTTTGTCAATGGAAACGACCCCGTCTGGCAACGCTCCTATGCTCAAAACATCACGCACGGAACAGTATTGAACAAACGATACCGCGACTGGGGCTTACTACCCTACCTCCTACGAGGTATCGAAAAGAATATGCCGTTCATCGAAAAGGTCTTCCTTGTCGTCAGCACCGAAAGCCAAGTTCCCGAGTGCATAAATACCTGCAACACACAAATCATCCTCCACAAAGATATCATCCCGCAAACTTTCCTGCCCACTTTCAATAGCACCACCATCGAACTCTTCCTGCATCGGATACCCAACCTTTCCGAGCAGTTTGTCTATTTCAACGACGACCTTTTTCCTGTCAATCCCCTCCAACCATGCGACCTCTTCCGCGACGACAAAATCGTAACTCGGTTCTCACGACATCTCTTCGCCACGAATCTCTACAAGCAACAAACACGGCAGTCCGACCGAATGGCACGCCTCGCCGCTGGTCGCAAGACTACCCCTTTGTTCCTCCGTCCGCAACACACCATCGCACCTATGTTGCGTAGCGTCAGCCAAAAGGTCTATCAGCAATTGGAAAACGCTCTCGCCTTGCATATAACGCCCTTGCGACGAAAAGACAATTGCAACCAATATCTCTACACCGACTATCTCTATCATATCGGCAGAGTCTGCGAACAGGCAATACCTACCAAACACTGCTCTATGGCTATTTACAGCGGCAAACAGATTGCAGACAACATCCTGCATACCAATCGCGCTGTCATCTGTATCAACGATGTGGAAATGTCCCCTGAACGGGAACAGAACATGCGTACGGCTATCCTACAGGCTTTTGAGGCTCGCTTTCCTCAAAAATCGCGCTTCGAGAAGTAAGAAGAAGAATGCACAAACAATATAGCAACGGCGCAAAGAACGAGTCGAAACACGATTGTATCACAAAACAAACCACCACCAACAGACAATAAGGACGGCTCTTTCGAGGAAACATCTGCAACGGATACAGGAATATAACCACCAAGAGTGCTAATCCCAATACACCAAATTCCATCCACGCTTCCAAGAAAGCATTGTGAGGTTGGACCTTCTGAAAATTCCCCTTCTGCATATATTGAATATGAGGCACATAGAACGCACTCAAACATGAGTCATTCTTTGCTTCATAAATCAATGCCTCTTTCGCATCGCACACGCCATGACCTAAAATAGGACTCTCCGAAATAATCTGCCAATCCGACTTCCATATCTTCCAGCGAGGCTCACGCTCCAAACAATCAGAGGTGATGCGATTGTTGTTCATCAACACCAATGCCGCAAAGCATATATAAGCAGTCAGAACAGGAACATAAACCTTCCAACCGAAACGGAAAGAAAATATCGCTACAAACAGAGCAATAAGCAACAGACTTGTTCCCAAGCCAACACGACCCTCCGTAATGCACAGCAAATAGAATATCCACAGCGACAAACCGACTACCGTCACTATCTCCCAACGCTTCAACTTATTCTGCGTCAACAACCAGAATACGAACACAAGAGTAATGTTCAAGTACAGGTTAAACTGCATATGCGACGCCACATACTGAATACGAGCCTCTGTAAACGCTATCGATTGCTCATGCAACGGCATCAGAAAATAAGAGAACCCTATCCCTCTGAGTATGACATACCACGACACCGCAAAACTACTGAGCAACATCACATACACTATCGGCTTCAGTTTTACGTCCTTGCTCAAACCCGCCAAGCCTATAATACCGCACAAAAGAAACGGCGCTCGCTCTTCCAATACAAACGACAAACGAGGCGTCAACTGCTCATCTGCCAAATGCCATAATGGAATGAACAGATAATAGACTATCAAAATAAGCCAGAAGCACTTGTTCACTCCCCAACACCAACCTTGCCAACGCCTGTTCACTACATAATCCAATAGGAAGAACACCCCCGCAACTACCATAATGACACGCTGAAACGGCATAATACGGAAAGGCAACGATGCCATCAGCAACCACAATGTCAACACCTGCATATAGGCAAGCAACCTACGGAAAGAAATAGAACGACACAACATATTCAATCACATCTAAAGGAAATGAGCAAAACGCCCGCAAAGATACATTTTATTCTTTGTAATGCCAAAAAAAGTACCTACTTTTGCAAACCGACCGCAATAAGAACTGCGCAGATAACCTCTCCGCCACCCTGCAACGGCATAGTCATACGGCTATCGCTACAACAAACGGCTTCTTGGGGAATCCTCTGCGTGTCAATTGCTAACCGTCGATTGTTGATTATATGTCATCTAACGCCTATCTACACCGCCTGCGCACTGCCCATTGGGTCTCTCGATGGATTCTCTACCCGTTGCTCTACTATGTCATCCGTTATCGCAAAAATGTAGTCCGACAAAACCTGCTTATCGCTTTCCCTGAACACTCCGACAAACAACGGCGGCAGTGGGAACGCGCTTTCTACCTCGCATTCACCGACATGATTGTCGAAATCTTGGTCGGACGGCACTTCAACGAACAACAGATGCAGGAACTCATGCACATCGACCATAAAGAGCAAGTCGCACAATCTTGCAAGCAGCATGGAGGTGGCTTTTTCATGTTAGGACATTTCCTCAACTGGGAATGGGCTATCGACTATGCCAACCAGTTCGCACACTACGACCTCCTCTGCGCAAGCATCTACAAAAAACTCAGCAACAAATTCTTTAACAACCTCATACTGAACATTCGCAAACAAAGAGGAGGGCTCTTAATTGAGATGGACCAACTCCTGCGCACCATGATAACCAACAGGAAGAACAACACGACCATTGCCTACGCCATGCTCGCCGACCAACGGCCACGCAAACAATCTACCAAGATACCGATGGTGTTGTTGGGACAAGATGTCAATATGCTTTTCGGAACGGAACAGTTAGCACGGCGGTTCGCATATCCTGTTTACTATGTCTCGGTCCGTTCCTCTCAAAGAGGACACTACAGCCTCGACTTTCACCAGATCTACGACCCCGACACCGAAGCCGACACCGAACAAGGACTCATCACGCAGCGGTTCACACAATATCTCGAACAGAACATCTTGCAAGACCCAAGCCGCTGGCTCTGGACACACAGGCGCTTCCTGAACACCCACCAACATACCCCAACCACTACCCCTCAATAACCCTCCGCCCCTCTCAAGCCATTCCCTACCTATTCCCTGCCTATCCCCAAGCCACTCCCTATTCCACACCACCATTCCTTGCCCGTCCCAAGTAACTTCGCTTATGCCAACCGTAGAGCCATAGCGTGCTATGGCTCTCAACTCCCTTTCAAAAGAAGAACATCTTGTTCCCCTCCCTCCAACCATCCCCCAGACATCCAGAATCCCCAGACCCTCCAGCCACCTGTCATCCACAGTCGTCCTTTGTCCGTCGTTTGTAACTTCGTTTAGGCTAACTGTAGAGCCATAGCGTGCTATGGCTCTC
>CAVHKB010000048.1:0-13126 GCA_963636305.1 Prevotella sp. P5-108 | reverse complement strand
GTTATACACAACTTATATACCAACGAGCGAATACCAAGGGAAGGGTGAGGGAAGGGTGAGAGGACAGCGGGGGAAGGGTGAGGGGACAGTGGGGGAATAGCGGGGGAAAGGTATGGTATTTAAGAAAGAATAGTATATTTTTGTGTAAGGACTTGCACGGGTGGGACATTTTCTATAATTTTGCACGATAAGTTGATGTGACTGACAATACAGGTCAACACCATCAACAAAACAAGTCAACACAATCAACAAACACAGGATGAACAGAGCGGGACATATTATTCCTGAGCCGAGTCTTCGTCGGTTGCCATGGTACTTGGCATTCGCCAAGTTAGAGTTGAGTGAGGGAGCGCATGCGTTATCGTCGACACAGATAGCGCGTGGTGTAGGGGTGGAGGCATCGGTGGTAGCCAAAGATTTGTCGTATGTGGCCCTGACGGGTCGTACTCGTGTAGGCTACGACTTGCCGGACTTGGTGCAGTATCTTGAGGAGTTCTTGGGTTTCCGTCGTCAGCACCGAGCGTTTCTGTTCGGTGTGGGTAGGCTTGGAAGTGCGTTGCTGCATGACGGCGGATTGGGACAGTACGGCTTGGAGATAGTGGCGGGGTTCGATTCGAAATATGAGTTATCAGGGACGAGTATCAACCATATTCCTATACACCATATAGACCGTTTCGAAGAGATGGAGGAGCAGTTGCATGTGGATATAGGTGTACTGACGGTACCGACCATTAAGGCGCAGCAAGTGACCGAGTTGATGGTGTCGAAGGGGATACGGGCGATATGGAACTTCACGCCTTTCCGAATACAAGTACCCGACGATGTGGTGGTACAGAACACGAGTATCTATGCGCATTTGGCCTTGATGTACAAGCGGATTGAAGCGCAAGAGGAAGGACATTAGACCGCAGGGGCGGGCGGACCGATAAGGAGGAGGAGAGAGAACAGCCTTGCGGGGCAACAGACACAGCACGAGAGCGTATGCAAAAGCGGATTATATTGACAGCGTTGACTGTATGGCTTATGAGCCACGCAGTTGCTTTTGCGCACGATTATGCGGAGTCGTCGGTATTGAAGACCGGTCGGACGGTGAAGATACGGGTAGATGAGTCGGGTATATACCGAATCAGTTACGAAGCGTTGCGAGATATGGGTATAAGCCCCGAGTCGGTCCGTGTATTGGGATTCGGCGGGGGGATGTTGAGTCAGGACTTCACACAGCGTAAGATAGACGATTTACCGTCGGTGGCGTTCTATATGGAGAAAGGAGCGGACGGGGTGTTCGGTGCAGGGGATTACATAGCGTTCTATGCGCAGGGACCTGTCTCGTGGCAATATAGCAACGGTCGGTTTGTGCATACGCAGAATGCTTATTCGCAGTACGGTTATTACTTTGTGAGTGATACGGCGGGTGAGCAGCGTCTGTTGAGCCGTCGGGAGGGGGAACTGCACACAGAGGGGGAAGTAGATACGATAAGCAGTTATGTAAGGCACATTGTACACGAGGAGGAGATAGTGAATTTGGTGGACAAGGCGGGTCGGAACGGTGGCGGAAGGGAGTTTTACGGTGAGGCGTTGCAGAAGTCGTCGCCTACGCTATCGTTGGAGTGTGCCATGCCGAACATTGTGGAGGGTAGCCTGATGCGGGGTTATGTGAGTATGGCAGGGACGGCGCAGAGTACGCATACGATACGCATAAGCATTGGGAACAGTGTCCGTACGATGTCGATCAGTTCGATGGCATCGCAGCCTGTGACGGTGAATGCGATGACGCAGGACGACGAGCAGTATTACGAAGCGTCGGAGGGTGACAAGCAACGCATTGCGGTGACTTATACGAATCCGACGGAAACGGGCATTGCTTATATGAACTATATAGAACTGAGCGCAGAGTGCCGATTGGAGATGGTGGACGATTATTTGGAGGTACGGCAGCCGTCGCAGTTGAGCAGCGAGCGGGCGGCGGTGTACAGGGTTGCCGGTTGCAGCGGTCAGACACAGGTGTGGAACATCAGCAGGTTAGACAGTATATATGCCGTGGAATGTCGGTCGGAGGGGGATGTATTGAGTTTCTTGACGAGTGCGTCGTCGTTAGAGGAGTTTGTGGTGGTTGACCCGACCCGTTGCGCATACAGGACGCCTGTGGTTGTGGGCGAGGTAGCGAATCAGGACCTGCACGGACTGCGTGACCTTGAGATGGTGATTATCTATCCGAGGGGATATGAAGCCCCTGCGGAGCGATTGGCGCAGGCACACGAGCGGATGGACGGTCTGAATGTGGGGACGGTGGAGGCAGAGCAGATCTACAACGAATTCTCGTCGGGAACGCCGGATGCCACTGCCTATAGGTGGTTGATGAAGATGTTGTATGACAGGGCGCAGCGAGAGGGAGGACGGTTGCCACGATATCTGCTGTTGATGGGTGACGGTTCGTTCGACAACAGGAAGTTGCTGAACACATCGCCAGCCAACACACTGTTGACCTACCAGGCACGGAACTCGGTATCGGAGCCGGACGCCTACGCGACGGACGATTATTTCTGTTGGTTGGACGATACGGAGGGTTTGGTAGATACGGACATCAACATCACTATGGATATCAGTGTGGGCAGGTTGCCGGTGAACAGTGTGGAGGAAGCGGAACAGGCAGTGGACAAGATTGTGGAGTATATGGAGGACAAGACGACGGGTAACTGGAAGACACAGATATGTTTCTTGGCAGACGACGGGGATTCGGGGACACACACATTGGGTGCGGACCGTGCGGCAGATGCTATCCGAAGGAAGAGTAAGGATTTTGTGATCCACAAGATATACACAGACGCTTATCAGCAGATTACGAGCGCGTCGAATGAATCGTACCCTATAGCGCAGAGCGAGATGAACAATCTGTTGCAGAACGGGGTATTGCTGTTTGACTATTCGGGTCACGGCGGTTACAACAACATCACGAGCGAGAATATGCTATCGGCACGGGATATACGGGAAATGAGTAACACGAACCTTGGGTTCTGGTTGTTTGCGACTTGCAGTTTCTCTCATTTTGACTCTTACTACCGAAGCGCAGGGGAAGAGGCGTTGTTGAACACTCATGGGGGCGCGATAGGTGTGTTCTCGGCATGCAGAACGGTTTACGCATCGCAGAATGCTTATCTTAATCAGTTCGTGTGTGAGGCATTGTTCAGTACGAATACGCAACAGCGATATGAGAACACTACAGGGGATGCGATACGCATAGCAAAGAACCGTGCGCGGGGATTCCGTCCGACACAGGACAAGAACATACTGCCCTATATTCTGTTGGGCGACCCGGCAGTGCGTCTGCACTATCCGGACGACTACCGAGTGGTGGCAGAGATGACATCGGACACATTGCGTGCGCTGACGACACACGAGGTGAGGGGTTATATCGCCGACACGGAGGGGGACACTGTCCGTGATTTTCAGGGGGAGGTGTCGGTTACGATGTGGGACAAGCAGCAACGGATGACGACCAACGACAACGATGTGAGTGACGAGAGCAAGAAGGTGCGTGTTTCGTACCTTGACTACCCGAATATACTTTTTAAGGGAAACGCCACTGTGGAGGACGGATTGTTCAGCCTGTCGCTGATGATTCCGAAGGACATACAGTACAACTACGGTACGGGGAGGATGGCTCTTTATGCCTACGACAGAGAGACGGGTAAGGAAGGTATGGGCAACCGAGAAGATTTCACGGTGGGAGGGAGCAGCAATGTTGTTATAAACGACACCACCGGTCCACGCTTGACGCTGTATTTGAATAATCCAGCGTTTACGGACGGGGGAAAGACCCATGAGTACCCGCATTTCTACGCCTATATAGAGGACGAGAACGGCATTAACACGATAGGAAGCGGGATAGGTCACGACCTGATGATGACAGTGGACAACGACCCACTGCAGACCTACACGCTGAACGGTTATTTCATGGCAGACAACAACAGTTACCAATCGGGGTTGGTGTCGTATAAACTGAACGAGTTGCAGGAGGGACAGCACAGTATTCGCTTTAGGGCATGGGACTTGCTGAACAACAGCAGCAGTGCGACTTTGCAGTTTGAGGTAGTGAAGGGCTATGCGCCACAGATCTTCTCGGTGACGGCATACCCGAACCCAGTGAGCCGCCACGGAAGACTGCATATAGCGGTGCAGCACGACAAGCCTGACCAGACCTTGGAGGTAGAGGTGTGGGTGTATGACTTTTCGGGAAGGCTTGTATGGAAGCATACACAGACAGGCACAGAGGATATTTCGTGGGAGGTAGGTGACAGTGCGACGGAGTGCGGGTTGTATTTCTACCGTGTACGACTCGGTACGACGGACGGAACTTACGGAACAAAAACAGGAAAGATTATAGTAACCCAATAAGAACAGCCTATGAGGAATTTTTAGACAGGACGATGTCGTGCCGCAGCGTTGACGGAAGGGGGAAGCAATCTCCGAAGGAAAGAAGAAAGACGGAGGAGGAGGGGAGGTGCCGCGGACGGGGGTCGGATTCAGAAAGAAAGAAACAAGAAGTGAAAATAAACAACATTATACAGATGAAAAGAATAATTTTAGGTCTTGCAGCCACTATTCTGCCCCTTACATTCTGTGCGGCAGAAGAAAAAATGAATCCTATTATCACGGCGATGCCCTCGTTGAGTATTGCTCCTGACGCCCATGCAGGGGGTTTGGGTGATGTCGGTGCCGCCACTACACCTGATATGAACTCACAGCATTGGAATGCTGCCAAGTATGCCTTTATGGACAGTCGCGGCGGCATAACTGCGAGTTACACACCGTGGTTGAGGAAGTTGGTGAAAGATATAGACCTTGCCTACTTGGCAGGCTTTTACAAGTTCGACGATTTGCAGGCGATTTCTGCATCGTTCACTTATTTCTCGTTGGGTCAGGTAGCGTTGACGAATGTGGACGGTACTTTCCTGCAGAATGCGCAGCCTAACGAGTGGGCGTTGGACGTAGCCTACTCGCGTAAACTGATAGAGCATTTGAGTATGGCGGTGACTCTCCGTTTTATGTACAGCGACATGAACAACGGTGCCAACAGTAACGAGAGCGGCGGAAAAGAGATGTATCCTGGTTGGACGATGGCAGCCGACATATCGCTGTATTATCGCTTGCCGATACAACTGAAGATGGGCGAGAGTTATTTTGCCTTTGGAACGAACATATCGAATTTAGGCGGCAAGATTTCGTACGACAAGAAAGTGACACAGAACTTCATACCTGCCAATCTGCGATTGGGTGTAAGTTATGAATTGCCGTTTGACGACTACAACCGCTTGTCGTTTAATGCAGACATCAACAAATACTTGGTACCTACTCGTAACTCGAAGTTTGCCAAAGACGCAGAAGGCAATCCGTTGGAGGGTCAGCAACTGACGGAGTGGTACTCGAACCTGTCGTCTGCAAAGGGCTGGTGGCTTTCGTTTGCCGATGCTCCTGGCGGTTTCAAAGAGGAGATGAGGGAGATTCAGTATGGAGTAGGTATGGAATACTCGTACGACAGGAAGTTCTTTGCGCGCGTGGGTTATTCGCATGAGAACAAATGGAAAGGCAACCGTCGTTATGTTACCTTCGGTTTAGGTTTCAAGTTGTCGATATTCTCGTTGGACGCAGCCTACGTGTTGGCAACAGCAGCGACCAACCCTTTGGACCAGACCTTGCGGTTTACTGCCGCCTTTGATTTGGCAGGCATAAAAGACTTGGTGAAACGATAAGCAAGATGCAAGCACAGCGTATCGGTTTCGGTTATGATGTCCATGCGTTTGCCCCCGCCTGCGAGTTGTGGTTAGGGGGCATTCGTATTCCCTCGGATCGGGGACTGTTGGGACATTCGGACGCGGATGTACTGATTCATGCCTTGTGTGATGCGCTATTGGGTGCGGCACATCTGCGTGACATCGGTTATCATTTTCCGGACACGAAGGGGAACGAGTATGAGGGGATTGACAGCAAGATATTGCTTCGTCGTACGATGGAGATGGTAAGGGATTGCGGTTATGAGTTAGGCAATGCCGACTGCACTATATGCGCACAGGTGCCGAGATTGAGTCCTTATATTGAGCAGATGCAGCATTGTATGGCAGAGGTGATGGGGGTGGAGGAAGAGCAGGTGTCGGTGAAAGCGACGACGACCGAACATCTGGGGTTTGTAGGAAGAGAGGAGGGTGTATCGGCTTATGTTGTGGTATTGCTTGAAAGAGGAAGACAGACGGTTGCGGAATGAAGATTATAGGCATTACGGACACAGGTGGGCGGGACGCCATGTATATGAAGCCTGATTCGGCTTTGTTGGTGGGAGGGAAGCCCTTTTTTCTGCCGCACTTTTCGGAAGAGATTGCAGCGCATGCCTGTTTGGTGGCGAGGGTGAACCGTTTGGGAAGGTGTATTGAGGAGCGTTTTGCGTGCCGTTATTACGACCAGGTGGCTATAGGGTTGAATATGCAGGCGGTTAATCTGCTGAAGGCGCCTTGTTCTCTTGATGATTTTGTACGGGCTACAGGGTTTGACAACTCGCTTGTGGTGGGTGATTGGTTGGAGAAGGACAGTGATGAGCAGTGGTGTATTGGCACCGATGCGGCAGAAACGGTTTACGGATTGACGGATTTGGTATGCAGTATTGATGCTGCAATAAGCAGGGTGAGCCAATATATCACAGTGCGTATGGGGGACATGGTAGCCATTGACTTCAGGGGAAAGGGCAGCCTACTGCACAAAGAGGAAGAGTGGCGAGGGAAGGCAGGAGGAGAGCAGGTGATGTATTGCAAGATAAAGTGACGCGGGAGCGTTGGTTAAAGAGCGAAATATGAGAAAGATATTGACCGGTTTGTTTGTTGTACTGTACGGGGTATTGCAGATATATGGGCAGAGTCCGTTGGAAGCATTTCTGACGATGCCTATGGAGTTGTGTCCTTATTTCAACGAGGCACAACGCAATGCGATAGGACAAGAGTTGGTGGTAGGGAGCAGGGAGCAGGACAGCAGCGTTTTGCGTCCTGTGCCGAACCTGTTCGGGAGCGAGTCGCGTCCGTTGTCGTTAACAGACAAGAGCATGTGTTTAGAAGTGGGTGAGGGAGTGGAATATGACTGGCTTGTTGAGGGCGATACGATTATCTTTATACAGACATTATGTTCGCCTGTCTGTTCGTCGGTGGTGGCAGCATATAACAAGGACTGGCAGTTCATACGCAGTATAAAGCCCAATGTGACAGGAGTGTTTGTCAGAGCCTATATTGAAGACGACAGGCTGATGTTTGTAGATATGACGCCTGAAGCAGAGTTGGTGGATTGAGGAAAACGGAATGTTTGAAGGTGTATGGAACTACCTGTTTATTTGATTGGTTATATGGGTGCGGGAAAGACTACTATCGGCAAGATGGTGGCCGAGCAATTGGGTTGGCATTTTGTTGATTTGGACACTGCCTTTGCCGAGATATACGGTATGAGTACGGCAGATTATATCCGCAGTTACGGTATAACGGAGTTCCGAAAGAGAGAGAAGGACTGTGTAGAGATGTTGTCGGAACTGCCTATTGAGAAAGTTATTTACGCTACAGGTGGCGGTTACCCTTGTTGGGAGGACAACATGGATTGTTTGTTGGAGTTGGGAACGAGCATATACCTTCGGTGGGATAACCGTCATTTGTCGGACCGTTTGTGGTTGACGGATTTGCATGAGCGTCCGGTACTTAAAGCGAATACGAAGGAAGAGTTGGACCAGTTTGTGTCGTGGCAGATGTCTGCGAGAGAGGCATTTTACAGCAGGGCAAACTATACGATAAACGTGGCAGACCTTATCGGAAAAGATATTTCGGTGGAAGATGACAGTGTGGTTGCTGCATCGGTTTGCAAACTAATCAGTTCGTTGCTGTAATGGTACAGGAAAGAGCCGTGAAGCAAGGTCCAATGCAGGAAGAGAGTAAGAAAAATGATTATTATAAAACGGTTAGTTGATGAGTATAAATGATATACAGGATGCCATTATCGAAGAGTTCAGTGCTTTTGATGATTGGATGGACAAGTATTCATTGTTGATAGATTATGGCAATGAGTTGGCTCCATTTCCGGAGGAGGAGCGTACAGAGAAGAACCTAATAGATGGTTGTCAGAGTAAAGTATGGTTCACAGCACGGATGGAGGACGGAAAGGTTATCTACGCAGGTGACAGCGACGCTATTTTAGTGAAGGGGATTGTTGCGTTGCTTATCCGTTGTTTGAGCGGCTTCAGTCCGGACGAGATACTCGGTGCGGACTTGTATTTTATAGACCAGATAAACCTAAAGGAACACCTATCTCCTACCCGTAACAACGGATTGGCTGCCATGCTTAAACAGATGCGCAATTATGCGTTGGTGTTTAAGATGAAGAATAGTTTGTAGATGTACGCGGTTGTGCGTTCGATGGGTTATTCCGTTACTTTGCGGTATTTGCCCTCTATGAGCAGCATACCCGGCAGTATTTCGCCACCCGATATTTTCTTGAAAGTAGTATAGGTGAGTTCCGAGCCTGCCTCGTGTTCCTTAACTGCATTGTAGCGGTTGTCCCATACTTTCCCTTTTACAGGTTTAACGGTAGCCACATATTTGTAGGTTGTCTTGCCCGTTTCAGGATTGATACGCCTTTCTACTACCTGGAATTTAGAGGCGTCGGTTATACCTTCTTTCTGTCCTATTTTAGCGGCATATCCTTGTAGTTTGCCCTTGTCGTTATAGAGGACGGAATAGATAGGGGTTTTTACTTTGAAGTCTTCGTATTGTTGTGCGAGCGATACAATGTTCTTATCCATAGAGCGGGCGCATATAGTACGGCACAATTCGGAGCGTTCGTATTTGCCTTTCAGAACGCTCTTTTTATCGTATTCGTACTCGTGTGCCACGTAGCGCACTTTGAACAAGGATGTATCTTCGAGGAAGGCGGTTATTTTGTCAGGGTTGGGTGTATCGGTATAATAGTTTTGGTAGAAGACGGTTGCGATGGAATCGTTCCATACGAGTTGGTAGAGATAACTGTGTGTTTTTACTTTGAAGCCCGTAAAACTATCGGCGATCTCTCCAACTGCTTTTGCCATTTTAGTGCCTGAATTATCTCCAGTGAATGCATCAAGCAGCGTTCCCAATATAGCGAATGATACTTTTGCTGCCTGCGCTTCTTGTTCGGCGGTTACATAGGTAATGTCGTTGACAAGAACAAAGGTCTGTCCGATGAGTTCTTCTCCTGCGTCGGACAATGTAGCAAGTCCTTTGGTGGTATGCAGAGCCACTGCCACATCGACATCGGAGGCATTGTATTGTCCTCTTTCTGCAATGAGGTCGGTATTGAATACTGCATTTCCTATACTATCGCCGTGAAGATTGAACCAGCGTGCTACAAGTTCGGTCCCTATTTGATGCTTGTTGAGCAGATTTTCGGTGTAGCGTGCGTTCTTTTTTAGTTCGGCGGGCGAGAGAGAATGTCCGTAGGTAGCCTTATAGTAGCCGCTATCGTTGCGTTGTACTCCAAATACGGCATTGTTATTGATTACTCTCCAAGCAAGTTGGTGGTTGTCGTACTTGTCGGGTATAGGTAGAGAGTCGAAGGCTTGGAATATGTCGATACCAAATTCGTCTTCGGGATGATAGACGAGCATGGTAGTAAGGGAGTTGCGACGATAGTCTAAAGTTTCATCTGCTATTGCCAATAGCGGGCATAGAATGCCCGCTATTAGCAGTATAACGAATGTATTTTTCATGCATGGGAAATGTTAGCGCAGAAATCCGATGTTGGTTGTTGTAGGCTGTTGTCCCCGTCCGTAAGCCACACCTACATCGCGCATTGCACTGATACGCTGTTTAGCGAGGTCGATGCCGTCTTGATATTTCTTCATTTCAAATTTCCAGTCGTCGAGTACCTTTGCCTTTATTTCGGTATATAGTTTCATGGCGTCGTCGTAACACCCAGCGTCGGGCAGAATAAGGGCGAGGTATTCACCCGCCTTTGTTGCCCCTATGGTGTTCTGTTCGGCAGCCCATGCTTGTCGTGCGGCAGACAGATTTATGTTGCACTGATAGTCGATGTACTGCTGATAGATGTCTAACCCTGTTTGGAGTGCTTGGTCGTATTTGTTGCATTGAGCAGGTACGGTGACTATAAGAGAGAGTGCCTCTTCGTATTGTTTTGTAGAAGCAAGGAAGTTGGCTTTTTTGATGATGTTGTCGGCTTCGTGGTTGTAGTAGTCGATGATTTTGGTTTTCCCTTCCTGTATGAATTCAGCGAGTACGGGAGAAGCGGTATTAATGCTTTTGACGGCGTTCATATAGCATTTCGTCTCTGTATCGCCTACTCCTTTTGCAGGGAGCGAGGCAGTAGAGAAGATGACTTGATTTGCATAGTCTGCAATATAGAAAGTCACCTCCATTTGTTCCACTATTTTTGTAGGTGCTGTGGACAATACTTCTTTTGTTTGAGGTACGACAAAAGCAGTAAGGAAGAACTGTCCGAAATAGTTCATGGAAGCGATACCGTTTGCAGTGAGCAGTTGCGTCAGTTTGTTTTTTATCTGTACTTGTGCGGCTGGGGGACATTGTTCCGCCTGCGATTCGACATAGACAGATATTGGCAGATATTGTGTTTCTTGTGCTGCCAGAGATAGTGCCAATGTAGTGGCGACGAGCAGCGTTGTTATCTTTTTCATACTCCGATTGTTTTAATTATAGTTTTACTTCTCTCCCAAGACAATCACAGCGCGTCCGAGTCCCTTAACTAATACTTTGCTTGGTATATTGTAGGGTTCTTTTCGGAGCATCTTGGAAAGTTTGCGTGCGAAAGCATTCGCGTCGATGGGTATTCCGTACTCGTCGTAAACAGGGATTCGCACTTGTGTGAAGTTGGCGACATTTTCGGACGCATAAGGCATAGAGAAGCGTCCACTGACGGTGTTTTGAAACATCCATCTGCTGATAATTTCGATGAGTTCACTATCGCCGAATTCGGTTTCGAGGTCGATGCCAGCGGCATTGTTGTCGAAGACTTTGATGTCGAGAACTATTTCTCTGCCGATGGTTTGCATTTCGGTAAAATAGTCTTGCAGGCGTATATTGAAGTTGTCGATATTAGCGACGATAGCCTCTTCGAGCAGAACATCTACATCTGCCGTCATGGAAGGCGTTCCCGCACCACTGACTGCGCCGATGCTTTTGGAGGTGTATGCATCTTTGGCTTCGAGAACATAACTGACAGAATGTTTGGGTCCCATGTCTTTGACATCCCATGTAAGTTCGAGGATGATGTCGGCTTTGGCGGTGCGTGTAAGTTCGTCGAGAGGACTTTCGGCGAGTTCATTACCGGCTTTGCTTGTTGTCAGATTGTCTTCAGCACGGCGTTGCTCTACATTTTTGATTGCCTGTTCAAGACTCTGTAAGGGAAATTGGCGTTCCGCCATTAGGTCGTTGATTTTAGCGATAGCGAGTTTCAGTTCGACGCTTTCTTGCAGAGCCTGTTTGTAGTTTGGTACTTTCTGTGTAGTACCCATGTTATCCACTTCGGTATAGAAGCCATTGTTGATGCACCATACATCGGATGGGAATACCATTAGTTCAGGCTTTTTAATCTGTGAGAATGACAGCACGGAGATGAATGTTGCTGCCATTAGTATGATTATTTTTTTCATATCAGTTTTGTTGGTTGGTTATTGGATATTGAATCGTCCTTCGGCAGGTATTATACCGTCGGCTTGCAGTCGTTTTTTGAGTTGATCTCTGAAGACGGTAACTGTGACTGTTTGTACCATTTGTGTTCTTGTCCGTTGGTAGGTGGAAGTGAATGCGCGTCTGTCTTGGAGAGAGCAGTAGTTTTTCCAGTCGCCGTTATCGGAGAAGAATGTATTGAAATAGTCCTCGTATTTTTCCTGTGCGTTTTTATCGAAGACGAGGGGAGTGAGGTCTTGCAGTCCATTAGAGCCTGCCGCTACACCGTTGAAGATGACTTCCCGCACGGCTTTTCGTTGTGCGTCGGTGAAAGCGAGAGCGGAGTTACGGGCGCGTACCTGTGTACGGATGACATAGGAGCCATCGTAGTTGGCAGAGAGCAGTTTGCTGGGTTGGTCGTAGTAGGCTTGTGAGCGTCTTGCGCCACAACCGTTGAGGGACAACAGTGTTATCGTTGCCAATAGGAATATGCTTAATCGTTTCATAGTCAGTTATGTTAAATTGTTTATGGATTAGAAACCGGCATTGAGTGCTCTGATTACTCCTGCGGCTTCGAGTGCTTTGCGCAAGTCGTCTTTCCGTACGCTGACCACTACGCCCACCTTGTATTCTTTGCCGACCTTTACGGTTTCGGTAGTCCCTTCGACGATGGAGGCATATCGCTGGTATTCTCCTCCTGTAGCGAAGAATTCTTTGAAGTAGGTTTCGTATTGCACTTCTGCGCCTGGTGTAGCGCATAGGGGTCGTTGTGCGATGCATCCGTTTGCGCCTCCGTATCCTTTGAAGATGACGCCATGAACGGCATTCTTACGGCATTGGTCTTCTGCCACAGCGGCTTTTTTAGCATAACTCCATACCTTGACGAGGTATGTGCCTTGCGTAGCGTTTCCAGCACATTCGATTTCGTAACGGAACTGCTGCGTATCTTTGTCGGCTTTCTTTTTGCCTGCCGCAGATGCGTTAAGGCACAATGCCAAAGCGCAGATGATTGAAAGGAATTTCTTCATATTTGTAATGTTCTTGATTGTTGTTGCATTTCCATATAAAGCGCAAAGGTAAAGTATTTATTTATATAGCGTCTTATAATGTATTGGTAATAAATCTGTTATTGCATTATTGATTATGTTTTAGTAAAACAATAATGAAACAACTGCATTTTAATTGAAAAACATCATACATATACCCGAAGCCACAAGGCAAAGATATTGCTAAAAAATGAAACGAGCAAGGTATTTCGTGAAAAAGTTGTAAAATGAGTCTGTTCAAACTCCTTACATATCGAGACATGTGACTTAATTTTGCAAAAGTAAGTAGTTGAATAAAGAAAGGACACATTTTCTATATGTCGCAACACATCATCAACAAAGGCATCCACTGCAAGATACGGGTGTATGGCAGCGGCTTGGTGGTCGGCA
>CAVHKB010000047.1:0-13215 GCA_963636305.1 Prevotella sp. P5-108 | reverse complement strand
GAGAGCCATAGCACGCTATGGCTCTACAGTGGGCATAAACGAAGTTACAAACGACTACCAAACAACGATGGTGGAGGGCAGGGGTGTGGTGGGGGGGGTGGTTATGGGGTGTTAGGGTGGTGGCTATGGGGTGTGGCGGTGGTGGCGGGGCAGGATGTTCTTTATCTTATCGTAGGCGCGGAAGCAGAGGGGCGGGAGGAGGAATGCCATCAGTACGACAACGGACATGCCAATGAGAGTGACTTGTCCCAGAGAGTGCATGGCAGGATGTTTGGCAAAGACGAGTACACCAATGCCCACAAACATGATTGCCGCCGAGAGCAAGATGCTCTGTTGGTATTGCGGAAGCATCGGCTTGCCGGTCCTTCGCTCGTAGAGTTGCCCTTCGGTGATGAAAATTGTGTAGTCGTCGCCTTGTCCGAAGATGAAAGTAGCGAGTATGATATTGACGATGTTAAAGGATATGCCACAGATGGACATGATACCGAGAATCCAAAGCCATGATACCGCCATGGGCAGGAAGGCGATGAGTGCCACCCAGAAACTGCGAAAGGCCATCCACAGGAAGAGGAAGACGATGAGTGAGCAGGCGATACCTATGTAGTTGAAATTGTCGGAGAGACGGGTTGCTACAGAGGCGTTGAGGGAGTTCATATCGAAACAATGGAAGTCGGCAAGGCGTTGCTCGACCTGTTGCACCTGCTCTTGGGGAACGATGAGCCGGTCGGCGAGCGTGAAGGACTGGGGTTGGTTGATGTAATAGCCCTTGAACATGGTTGTGAGGACGGGTTCAAAGAAGTCGTAGTTTTGTACTTGCCATTGCGTAGCGAGCATTTGCAGGAAGGGTTGGAACGCCTGTTCACGGAAGCCGTATTGCTGTGCGGCGTTGTAGAGTTGCGCCTGCAAGGTGTCGGCATATTGCGAGCAGAACGCAGACCAGCGTTGCAGACGGCGTGCTTGTTCTTCGTTGGAGGGAAGATAGCGTGTTGCGCTTCGTTGTTGGAGTATCTGTCCTTGCTGCAAGAGCGAATCGACGACGGATTGTGCTTTGAGTGCCTGCTCGGAAGCGGCAGACCAATCGTCGGCTTGCGAGACGAGATAGATTTCGGTACCGAGAGGTTGCCCAGCGAGTTTGTTGAAGTAGAGGAAGTCGTTGCGTTGCTGGGGCGTCATATAGTTGAGATGACTCACATCGGTATCGAAGTCGGTACGGAAAGAGAAAAGGGTCAGTACGAGCGTGACAGCGACGAGGAGAACGGCAGTGAGGGCGCGGGTGGCAGGTGTCCAACCGATTTTACCGAAGCGGCGAGGCAGGAGCGAGGGGGCAGGATTGGATGGGGTTTCTTTGGGGAGAAGATGCGGCAGGAAGACGACAGTGAACAGGATTGTGCCGACGAGCATGGCGGCAGAGAAGAGTCCCAAATCGTGCAGTGCGACGGCAGAGAGCGGTAAGAGCGTCAGAAAGGCTCCTACAGTGGTTATATTGCCGATGATAAGGGGAGAGAGGGTTTCCTGCAAGGTCTCGCGGGGGGAGGAGGTATATTTGCGGTGAACGAGCAGATGGAGAGGATAGTTGACGGCGATGCCGATGAGTACGGAACTGATGCCGAGTACGATGAGTGATACCTCGTGACGGAACAGTGCCATGACGCTGATTCCCATGAGCCAGCCAAAAGCGACCGTGAGAAGGATAAGGAAGATGTCGCGTTTGCGTGGTAAGGATCTCCACAAGAGGAGCAGTATGAGGACTATGGCGACAATGACCGCCATAGCAGAGTCGTATCGGATTTGTCGGGCATTGCCAACCGCCACTACCGGTGCGCCATGCAGGTGAATCTGCACTTCGGGCAGAACAGATTGGGTATGGTCGGCATATTGTTGCAGTTGCGCAAGCAGGGAGGCATTGTTGCCCGTATCGTTCATTCCGAAGGGAGAAGCGAAGAAGGCGAACGCCCGTTGCTTGTCGGCAGTTATCATGTAGCCATCGTAGAGTGCGAAGTTACCCAGTCCTTGTGCATATTGTGTGAACTGGGACAGTAGCGGAGAGAAGAGGTTCAGGGGGTCGGTAGCGATCTGTTGCATCAACATTCCCGAGACGGGCAGTTCGAGCCGTTGCCTGCAGAGGGCGACTTGTTGGTTGACATAGCCGGGGATAAGGAGCAGGGAATCGATGCGGGAGTAGTCGTTGTCGGTCAGGTAATAGGGTGCATAAGAACAGATATGGTTGATTGCACGGAGGTACGCCTCGTAGTCGATCTGCGTGGTAAGGTACGGGATATATTCGGGAGCGTCGGCGCAGAGTTGCTGTTGCAGAGAGTCGATGGCATCGGCAAGGAGGTCGGGGTTGACTTGTGTGGAGTCGCGAAGGGAGAATATGAACACTATCTTGTCGGACTCGGCGAGTTGCTGGTAGATATGTGTGTCGTTGCGTTGTTGTTGTGTGAGCGGCAGAAAGTCGGTGATATCTTCGGTGAGTGAGAGGAACGGCAAGGGCAGGAGCATCAGGATGATACTTCCGAAGAGCAGCAGGCGTCGCAGGTAGCGATGTTGCTTGAGGCAGTCGTATAGGTGCAAGAAGAACTTCATCGGCGCAGGTCGATAAACTGTACGGGTTTTCGTGCTTTGGCAGGGAAGTTGAGTGCTTGAATCTCGTCAGCAGGTGCAAGTTCGACAGCGGGTGCTACACGAAGTCGTGCGCGGAAGCGGTCTTTGAGGTCTTTGACCGCCTCTTCGGGTGAAAGGTTATGGATTCCAGGTTTCAGTCCCACGCGTACGAGGACATCGTCGGTTCCTGCGGAAGAAGTACGGGCATAGACAATAAAGTTCTGCACATAGTCTGTTTGGTTGAGTACATCGTTGATGGCAGGGGGATAGATGGTGGTGCCTTTCAGTTTGAGCATGTTATTTTTCCTGCCTACGAGCGGTGTGAGCCTGTAAGCATATCTGCCGCACGCGCACTGGGAGGTGATTTTGGCGGCTATGTCACCCGTACGGAAACGCAAAAGAGGCATTCCCTCGACGCCGAGCGTAGTGACTACGACTTCGCCGGGAGTTCCATCGGGGACGGGTTGGTTGTCGTCGCCGATAATCTCGGTAATGATAAGTTCGGGGTGTACATGTCCGCCGCAGCCCATTTGGCACTCGGAGAAAGTGGCAGACATTTCGGTGGAGGAATAGGTGGCAAAGAGTTGCACTTCGGGCCATCGTTGGTGTATGCGTTGTCCGAGCAGGTTAAGTCGGAAGTCTTGTTCCCGTAGCCCCTCCCCTACTCCTATGATTTTGCGTATAGAGGAGTTGTGATAGTCGATATGGTTTTCTTCTGCATAGTCGATCAGTCGGAGTATGAACGAGGGGACGCACATGATAGCGGTAGGGTTGAGGCGTGTGATGGTGTCCCATTGCAAGGCAGGGTTTCCGTTGCCGACGCGGATAGCCCCTGCTCCAAGAGAGCGTAGCCCGAGCCAATATGCCAGTCCTGCCATGAACCGCTTGTCGATGGTGACCATGAGTTGCACTTTATCGGTCGGCGTAATACCTGCACAGGCAAACGATTTCTGTTCGTTGTATGCGAGCCGTTGGAGGTCATGCTCGGTGCAACCGAAAGTGACAGGGTCGCCGAGCGTGCCGGAAGTGGTTATATAGTCAATAATCTGCTCGGGCGGCACACAGAGGAAGTCGGAATTATGCAACTGCAGGTCGCACTTCTCGGTGAAAGGAATCTGCGGGAGGTCTTCCAATGTGCGGATTGCATCGGGGTTGACAGCATTGTCGCGGAACAGTTGTTGGTAGTAGGGTGAATGCTGTGCCAGGTATGCTATCTGCTTGCGCAGGAGTTGCTCTTGATAGCGTTTGATGGTCTCTATGGGTTGATATTCGATATCCATGTAAGAAATGCTTGTTTCCATTGTTGTGATTCTGATGTTCCTTTGTTGTCGGCGGCACCAAAGCCGTGTCCTCCTGTCTGATAGAGAATATATTGGTGCGGGACATGATGTGCGTTGAGTGCAGAGTCGAGTAGCAGTGCGTTCTCGTAGCGTACGACGGGGTCGTCTTTGCAGTTCACGAGGAAGACTGGAGGGCAGTTGTCGGTGATATGTTTCTCAAGAGAGAGGGAGTCTTGCCATTGCTTGTTGAACTGTCGCCATACGCCTAATGCTCCGCGTCGGGACCGTTTGTGGGTGAACTGCGGATGGCTCATGGTGACGACGGGATATATCGGGCAGAGGAAATGGGGTTTGTAGGGAGTGTTATTGAGGAGGAAAGATATCATAGAGAGGTGTCCTCCTGCAGAGAAGCCCATTACTCCGATGCGTGCAGTATCGATATGGAGGGAGTCGGCTTGTTCGTACACCTGTTGGAGCGCCCATTCGACATCGTTGAGCATGTCGGGGAAGCGGTTGCCTAAGCCCAATGCTCTGTAACCGAAGATGTAGGCACTGACGGTGGCGACCCGATACTTGAGGACAAAGGCATTGATGCCGTTCTGTTGGAGCCACTGTGCTGTAGCGATGCCTTCATTTTTCATATCGAGCCAAGAGTAACTGCCACCCGGACAGACAATGACGGCTATGCCTGTGTTGGCACTATCGGGGAGATAGGGGGTGAGGGATACACCTCTTGCGTTTTGGGCTGCGACAGGCAACAGAGGCAGGAGGAGGGTAATAAGGAGAAGGGCAATATGCCGAAGGGAGTTCTTCATGAGTTATTGTCGAGAGAAAAGTTGTTTGTAGAGATGCCCGTATTGCTTGCAGAGCGTTTGGTAATTGGTGTCGGTCGGTTCCAAAGGCTGGAGCCAATCGAGGGAGAAATCGCCCCTGTAGAAGTGGAGATGATGTTTGGGGAGAATGGTACTGGTTCCCCTAAGGAGCAGCGGTTGCAAGGGGATGTTCAACTGTTGGGCGAGGTAGAAGGCTCCTTTGTGGAAGCGTGCGGGAAGGCCATAAGGGCTACGCGTTCCTTCGGGGAAGACCAAGAGAGAGTAGCCCTGCTTGATAAGGGGTTGCAGTTTTTCGATATTGTAAGCGGTATCGTCGGCGACCGAAGGGAAATCAGCATAGCGTACGAGCAGTGCAAAGAAAGGATTGTGACGGACATAGCCTTTCGTGAGAATCAGCAGGTTGGCACTTCGGGAGAGGAGTATGAGAATATCGAGCAGGGACTGGTGGTTGCATATATACAGTTTGGGGTCTTCAGGTAGTCGGACGGCATTACGATTCAAGAAACGACAGCCGAGTATGTATGTCAGTGCGTTTGCCGAAGCAGAGAAGGCTGAATGGAATATCTTCTTTTGATAGAGCCGTGTCCGACGGGATAGGAAGCCCAAAAGAGCCAAGGGTTGCAGTGCTATGGCGATGATTAAAAAACAGATGCCATAGAGAGCGGAGGAGAAATAGCGTCGCGGTAGTCCATAAACGACAGCCAGACAGCAGAGCAAGGTATTGAGCAGGCTGATGCGTGCGAAATCGCAGGCAGGGCGGAAATGGCTTACCCGTTGTTCTTTGGGAGGATAGTAGACCCGTACAGGGACAGGGATTATTCGGACATTCGCCCAAGCAAGGAAGACCAAGAGCGCGAGTTCGGCTTCGTAGCGGTTTGTCAGCAAGGAGAGACCTCGCAGATAGCGCAAAGGGTAGATGCGCATACCCGTTTGGGTGTCGGGCAGCAGGAGACCCGTTTGGAGTGCAAACCAGAAGTTGCTGAAACGGTTAGCAAAAGTGTTGCGGGCAGGCATATTCTCCTGTTGCAGGGAACGGCTACCTACTATCATTGCGCAAGGATTGGCGGATAGGACATCAAGCATAGAGGGAATATCCTCGGGGTAATGTTGTCCGTCGGCATCAAGAGTGAGGACATAAGCAAATCCCTGTTTCTTTGCTTCCTGGAAGCCTTGCCGAAGGGCATAGCCTTTGCCTCGATTGCGAGAATAAGAGATGACGGTTACAGAGGAGGAAAGTGATTGTAGCAACTGAGAAGTGTTGTCGGTAGAGCCGTCGTTCACTACGATAATATGTTCTAACCAGACCTGTGTGCGACGGATAACATCAAGCAGTGTACCTGCATTGTTGTAAGTAGGGATGAGTGCGCAAACAGATGAAGTAGAAAAAGGCATAAGTGATGAGTCTCAGTGGGTATAGTTAAAAGATATGGTCGTAGTGTCGCCGTTCTTTTCAGTAAGGACCACCTGGTCTGCCAAGCCTGTGGCAGGAACAATGTGTATACATACAGAGGAGAACAGTTGTCGGAGTTCGCGTTTCTTGGGCGTAAGAATATAGGTGGCGGTATCTGTTTGAGATAACGAAAAATCGGAGTTCTCTTGCAAATAATCGCCATTGACAGTACGCAAGATAAGTTGTAAGATTTGCTGTATGTGCGGATTAGTAGTACTTTGGTTCTCTGTTGTCCAGACAAGAGGTGCAGGAGAGATATATTCCCAACGCAGATAATCTGGTGCGTGGTACGAGAAATGACCGTTAGAAACTTGGTCCTCCTTTAATAATGATGTCGTTTTGCGTTGCACAAAGTCTGCTTCCACTGATTGTGGCGGAATGGGCGAGAGAGCAAGAAGCAGAGAAAGAAGAAGTATCGTCATAGCAATGAGTATTATCGGGCAATAAGAAAGCATCCGCCCATGATAAGAAGCACACCTAACCATTGAGTGACGGACACTTGTTCGTGAAACACAAAAATAGCGGCAATCATCCCAAACACATAACAAACACTTGCCATCGGATAGGCTATCGAGAACGGATAATGTTTAAGGATGTACATCCACAGCAAGCCTGCAAAAAGGAACGCAATGCCACAACCCAACCACCAGAAATTCAGCAACTGAGCATGTATAAAGCCCCATGTAAAGGAGACCGCACCCGTGTGCTGCAGGGCTAAACGCAACATAACCTGACCTGCTGTTAATGTAACACTCTGAACAAGTATAAGCAGAAAGAAACGAAACATCGGCATCAAAGGAAACTGTTAGGATGGTTTAACAATATAGGCATAATGGCAAGAGGGTAATCTGTCGGAAAAGAATTGCTGCCATATCTCATCGGCTTCGTCGAAACATAGAACAAGCGCATTTTCTGCCATCCCCGCGCCCACAAGCAGCCGTGCCTCTTTTAGGGTTTGCCGTTCCGAGTCATCCCCGCAAGAGTAGGTGCAGTTATAGCCGTGCGCCGCCGTATGTTGTGCCACCAAAGCCGCAAGAGTATTATGTGTCGACTGCATAAAACGGGTCGGCGACAGTTCCTCTTCCGCAACAAGAGCGTCCAACAACTGCCGTGACAGCATAATCGACCCGTTCCGTGTGGCACATAATATCGCATCCGGAACATCTATCTGCTCCTCACGCAGAGCCTTGAGTGCCGATGCCAACGAAAGAGCCAATCCCTGCGTCAGCCGTCGCAACTGAAGAGCAGGAACATACTGCCTTGCTTCCGATGGGTCGTCTATCGTAATCCTGTCCGTCAGCGTCGTTTCTGCCACCTGCAACACAGGTAGTTCCGAAGAAACAGACGAGAATATGACTGTACTGCAATTACCGCCAAAACCGAAAGCATTACTCAGAACATACCGAAGTGCCGCCGATGTCGTATGCTGTACAGGCAATGGCACTCCCTCGTCCGTATCCTTGCAACCAAGCGATGCAGGCATAAACGATTCTCGCAGACACTGCACACAGAACACTGCCTCTATCGCTCCCGATGCCGAAGTGGTGTGTCCCGTATAGGCTTTCGTTGACGAATAGGGAGGAATCTGTTCACCGAACACCCGACGAAATGCCGTCATCTCACTCTCGTCGTTATTCCGTGTTGCCGTACCATGTGCATTGATATAGTCAATCTGTTCCGGACAGATACGAGCCATCTCTACGGCTCCCACCATCGAGCGATATGCCCCCTCTCCCTCAGGAGAAGACGCCGTCTGATGATAAGCGTCACAAGCATTGGCATAACCTGCAAGATAAGCATAAATAGTAGCCCCTCGCCCAACCGCATGCTCCTCCGTCTCAAGCATAAGGTAGGCTGCTCCCTCACCTAAATTAAGACCGTTGCGGTCTGCTGAAAAGGGACGACACAACGACTCGTCCACGATATGCAACGACCTGAAGCCCTCCAAGTGAAAACGCGTTAACGACTCAGTTCCGCCTACCAATGCATATTCACACAATCCCGCACGCAATCGGTTTGCACCTGATATAACGGCATTTAACGCCGACGAACAGGCTGTAGAGATGGTCACTGCCTCTCCGAATCCACCGAAATAGTCCGATATGTCCACTGTCGAAGCATGCACCTCGTGTTGCGCAGCCATCTCGCTCACCCCTCCTTTCCGCCACTCCTTGTAGTGCCGTTCCGTAAGGTCCATACCGCCCACAGTCGTACCATTAAAGAAAGTCACCTTCGCATACTCACAGGCTCCCATCTTCGCATTGGCAAGCGTCTCTTTGGCTGCCCATATACCCAGCAGTGCATTCCGAGGCAATATCGGCTTCCCAACCGACAGTTCCCGTGCCAACTGCTCGTCCGTAAGAGGAACACTGCCAAGAGGCAAATCAAAGAACCTACCTCCCAAACTATGCCCTCTGCGGATGCCCGTCTGTTCCTTGCGTAAACGGTCAACTCCCGCATCAAGTGCAAGAGCCGATATACTCCCTATCCCCGTAACTACTATACGCATACTCAGCGCGTACGGTGTTCGTCTATATAAGCCGCCATCGTGTTCACCGACGCAAAGATAACCTTGCTCATCTTTGGATCTTCTATCTTGATTCCATAATTCTTGTCAAGCAACATCAGCAACTCAAGAGCGTCTATACTGTCCAAACCCAATCCCTCTCCGAACAGAGGAGCATCATCTGCAATGTCCTGTGGAACAATATCCTGCAGATTAAGCACCTCAATGATCTGTTGTTTCAACTGTTCTTTATCCATCATATCTCATTATTTTTAGTTTGCAAAGAAAATCATCCTGACTGTTACATTCTATCCATCCCGCAAGCACAGATGTGGTCGGCGGCACAATCGAAGTCTCCAACAACATCCCCAACTCCCCCTCTCCGTCAAGCAGATAGAATGCCGTCTCCCCGTAATAATGGTTACGGATGGCTATTTCCCCCGTCACTATGTTCGGCAAGGTATACACAAACAGCGACGGACTCGGATAATAGTTCTCTCGGTCACAAATCGTTTCGTAGTAATCCCTGTCGTTCTTTATCGAGCCATTGCGGTTGGCAAGAATAACGGCTCGGTCCTCACGGGGATAAAAACGGCTCCCCTCCTTCTGCAGAAGAAGTTCCGAAGCCACAAATCCCAATCGCGACAGAGTATCCATCTTGAAAAACTTGGGATAGTCCGCTATATACTTCTGATACAACTCCACCAACAACGCCCCTCCCGTAGCCTGTGCAGGCAATATCTCACCGCACAGACTCACTTGAGCAGGAGTAATCGTAATATCATGCGTCGTTCTCAACATAAGGTATAGGCAACGGCGGCATTCGTTCCACCGAATCCGGATAACATCTTGATAAAAGTCCTACCCTCAATAGGGCGTACCGTGTTCACTATATTCAACGGAACACTTGTCCCGCAGTGCGCATATCCCTTGCACGCAGGCAACTGCCCCTCTTCCAATGCCTTCATCGACAATAGGCTCTCAAGCACACCTGCAGCACCCAATGTATGACCGAAATAGCCTTTCAGCGACAATATCGGAACATCCTGCAAACCTGCACGATACAACGCCTTTGCCTCCATCTCATCATTGTACAAGGTGGCTGTACCATGAACGCTGACAAAAGCAATCTGTTCACGAGGCACAACGCTCAATATATCCCTCAAACAACGCCACGCGCCCTCTGCCGTTCGCGAAGGACCCGAGATGTGATTCGCATCATTATGCATACTTCCCGCTTCCACTGCCCAACCGTGCGCGGCTTGCGTCAAAACCATCGTCGCTGCAGCCTCACCCAAATTCAATCCCCTGCGGTCTGCATCAAAAGGACGGCATACTTCCGGCGACAGTGCTTTGAATGAGGAAAAACCTGAAACAATGAACGGACACAAAGTATCCCCGCCTACCACGATGGCAGTCCTGTACTTGCCCGCCGACAACAATCTCGTTGCGGTGATAATCGCATTCACACCCGATATGCACGCATTCGACACCACAATAGGAGCATTCGTGTTCCCGAAATAACCCGCAATCCGTCGGGCGGAAAGAGGCAATGCAATGTCCGCCGTTGCTATGTCCGCTATGTTCCCCTTTGTCGAAGAAACAACAAAGACGACCGACGGCAACGACGGATCTGTGTCCGTGCCTGCCAATGCATTCGCAACCGATTGGATGCATATCGTCTCAAACAGAGTATATGCCCCACTCTCCCGTCTTCCGAACAACGAGAGGTACACCCTGCCGTCCGGTGTGTCATAAGGAGCAAGAGCCGAGCGGTTCTCCATGCAGGCACGGTAATTATCCGCTGTCGTATCACCTATCGGAGAAACAATACTATGTGCCGTGCATACTATCATACTCTTTCCACCGCACTCACCAACGCCTACTTCTTGTCTTTCTTGCCGAACAACGAGAAATGCACATACCGTTTAGGGTTCGCCTTTAAGTCCGTCAACAGACTGTCGGCACTGACAACCGTCTGTGCTAAGGCAACATACAACTCCTTGTCATTGAGCAACATACCTACTGTACCCCGCTCCGAGTTCGCAGTCTGTACAAGCGTATTCAGTTCCGCAACCACGCTGTCAACCTGTTGCACCGTACTGGCTATATCCACCTCTTTCAGGTTATCCGAGAAAACATTCAGGTTGTCCACCGCGTCCTTCGCATCCGAAAGAAGCGACGGCACATCACCCTTCATCATACGCTTGAGTTCCGCCGAAGTAACGGTCAAATCACGGGCAACCTTGTCAGCCTGGACCAAGATGTCCCTTAGGTAATCGCCCTCCAACTGTTCCGACACTTGACCCACCAACGAATCAACATGCAACACAGTGGCACTCAAATCGGCAAGCAGACCGTTCTGCAACTCTTCTATCAAGCCGCCTTCCACGGTGGTCGGTAAGGTGTCACCCGAAGCAAAAAGGCTCCCGTTCTCTGCCGTCTCCCCTATAGGTATGTCTATCTGCAATGCCGTGCCGCCTAACAAACCGTCCGATATCAATGCGCAGTTCGATGTCTGTGGCACCTGCACATGTCTGTCTATCGAAAAGGCTACCGTAAACGCCTGTTCCTTCGTGAAGTCATAGCGGATCTTATCCACTTGACCCACCTTATAGCCGCGTATATACACAGGCGCCTGCTCCGTCAGACCGTTCACATCCGAATAGACGGCGTAGTATGTGTGCGTAGGGGAAAATATATTGACCCCCTTTAGAAAGTTAAAACCAAAATAAAGAATAAACACTGCAAGCACGGTAAGAATACCTACCTTTATCTCACGAGAGTATTTTTTTATAGCCATATTATTGCTTTTTTGTATTATCTGTCATCTTTAATGCGTCCTTCACCAATATCTGCTCATCGTTCAGAAATGCGACGATGAAACAATCCGGGAACTTTGCCTGAAGTTGCTTGCGCAATGCCACTACCGACGAGTAATCCCTCTCCTCACCATACATGTACTTGTAGTATCGCCCGTCCTTCTTGTAGGTGCAGTTCTTCAGTCCCTTGAACGAAGGGTCGTTGTTCTTCAGAGGTGCCGTCACCGAAAATATCTGTACCCTGAAAATCGGCATAACAACACTGTCCGTCTTCACTTCCTCCACCACCTCCTCCGCTTTCATCGGCTCTGCTACCTGCATCTCCGCTGTTTGCGTGGTGTCTGCCACCTCTTCGGAAGAAGAGGCGTTGTTCCTGTTCTCTTTACGGTCAATCTGTGCCTTGTACGCTGCAAAAGCGTCAAATATCGCCTTCACTATCTCCTGCTGTCCCTTCTGCGATACAAGGTAACGCTCCTCATCTCTGTTCGAGATAAAGCCCATCTCCACAAGCACGGAGGGACAAGCCGATTTGTGCAACACCCAGAATGCAGCCTGCCTCACTCCCCTGTCCGCACGACGGAGAGTACCACTGAACTCCTGCTGCACAAGGGTCGCAAACTGCAGACTTTTGTCTATGTATTGGTCCTGCATAAACTCAAACATAATGTACGACTCCACCGAATTCGGATCAAAACCCTGATACTTGGTCTGATAATCGTCCTCCAACATCATCACCGCATTCTCTCGCATAGCCACATCAAGGTTGCTCTCACGCTTGTCCAAACCCAAAGTAAAGGTCTCCGCACCGCATACCGAACGGTTGTCTGCCGAATTGGTATGAATGCAAATGAACAAATCTGCATTGTTCTTATTCACAAAATCAGCACGCTCTTGCAAAGTCAGAAAAACATCCGTCGAACGCGTAAGCAACACCTTTACATCTGGATAACGCTCCTTTATGAGTTTCGCAAGCGATTTCGACACCGACAAATTCAAGTTCTTTTCCTGTGACATCGAACCCAATGCACCGGGGTCATGACCTCCATGACCCGCATCTATCACCACCGTAAAGGCCGAAGAAGGCAGACACAAAAGGACCGCCACAACCAACAGACATATACGCAACTTGCACTGTTCAAGCACTTTACAGGTCGCTGCTCGATTCATACTTCTATGCTTCATAGCCGTCATCCGCTTCTTTCCTAATAAAGTGCAAAGATATACCATTTTTCTAATCTATACAAATCAATTCTATCTACCCGCCTACACCCGTCCCCTCCAACCGTTTCCCGATATCCTCTCCCCTTCGATACACTCGGCACGCACCCCCTACCCTGCTTCCTCAAATCTCCCCTCCACCATACAAATCCATTCATCCCTCCACCGTGCGCTTATGCCCACCGTAGAGCCATAGCGTGCTATGGCTCTCAACTCCCTTTCGCAGGAAGGACACCTTGTTTCCCTCAAACTACATATTGCCCTTCGACCATACTCTGCATGTTAATTGTTAACTGTTAACTGTTAATTGCTCTTTTGCTCATCGTCTGTAACTTCGTTTATGCCAACTGTAGAGCCATAGCGTGCTATGGCTCTCGACTCCCTTTCAATGGAAAGACATTGTGTTTCCCTCAAACTACATATTGCCCTTCGACCATACTCTGCATGTTAATTGTTAACTGTTAATTGTTAATTGTTAACTGCGTGCTATGGCTCTCAACTC
>CAVHKB010000046.1:0-13391 GCA_963636305.1 Prevotella sp. P5-108 | reverse complement strand
ATTTTCTTTGCTTCGTTTCTTTTGTTCATGCAAAAGAAATGAAGAACATTCTTCCAACAAAAACAATCCCTCCACCATACACTGCATCAACCCTCCACCATACCCAATACACGCACCGCCCCAACAACACACATCAACCATTAACCGCCCTTTCTTAATCCATATCACGCACACCGATACGAAACACAAACAAAAACGGACCGCCTAACCACATTAGACGGTCCGTTTGACATACTTGCTTATTCCTACTCTTTCGGGCTATTGATTGAGAGTTCCAACTCATCCAATTGACTCTGGTCAATCAGTCCTGGCGCACCCAACATCACATCGCGACCTTGATTGTTCTTCGGAAATGCAATACAGTCACGAATAGAATCCAACCCCGCAAAAAGCGAAACAAAACGGTCAAGGCCATAAGCAAGACCGCCATGAGGTGGAGCACCATACTTGAATGCATTCATCAAGAAACCAAATTTCTGCTGCGCTTTCTCTGGGGTAAAACCTAATATCTCAAATACTTTCTCTTGCAGTGCAGCATCATGAATACGAATACTACCTCCGCCCACTTCTACTCCATTGATAACCATATCATAAGCATTGGCACGAACACTTGCAGGATCGGTATCCAACAACGGAATATCCTCCGGCTTGGGAGCAGTGAACGGGTGGTGCATTGCCATCAGTCGTCCTTCCTCTTCCGACCACTCATACATAGGAAAGTCAATAACCCACAAGCAACTGTATTTGTTCTTGTCACGCAACCCTAACTGATTGCCCATCTCAAGACGAAGTTCACAGAGTTGTTTGCGTGTCTTCATTGCATCGTCGCCACTCAATATCAGTATCAAATCGCCTGGCTCTGCATCAAAAGTTCTCTTCATCGCCTGTAGGGTATCTTGATTATAGAACTTGTCAACACTCGACTTGACTGTTCCATCTGCCTCAACACGCGCATATACAAGCCCCTTTGCACCAATCTGCGGACGACGGACAAAGTCTGTCAAAGCATCTATTTGCTTTCGAGTATAAGAAGCGGCTCCTTTGGCGCATATACCTCCTATGTATGCCGCATTGTCGAATACCGAAAAACCAAAGCCTTTCAACAGGTCGTTCAATTCTACAAAGCGCATACCAAAACGAGTATCAGGCTTATCTGAACCGTAATACTTCATAGCGTCAGCCCAAGTCATTCTTGGTAATGTAGGCAAATCAATACCTTTTATCACCTTGAACAGATGACGCGACATCCCTTCAAACATATTAAGGATATCCTCCTGCTCTACAAAAGACATCTCGCAGTCTATCTGCGTAAATTCAGGTTGTCTGTCAGCACGAAGGTCTTCATCTCGAAAACATTTCACTATCTGGAAATAACGGTCAAAGCCACTCACCATAAGCAGTTGTTTGAGTATCTGTGGACTCTGCGGTAGTGCATAGAACTGACCTGGATTCATACGCGACGGTACAACGAAATCTCTTGCGCCTTCGGGCGTTGAATTAACCAATACTGGAGTTTCCACCTCAAGAAAACCTTGCTCATCAAGATATCGTCTCACTTCAAATGCCATCTTATGACGAAGTTCAAGGTTTTTTCTCACACAAGTACGCCGAAGATCTAAGTAACGGTATTTCATACGCAAGTCATCACCTCCGTCCGTTTCATCTTCTATAGTAAATGGTGGAGTCACTGCAGTGTTAAGCACATTCAGTGCAGTCACCTCTAATTCTATTTCGCCTGTAGGTAGTTGCAAGTTCTTTGAAAAACGCTCTTTTACTACGCCTGTGACTTGCAATACATATTCACGCCCTAAATGGTTCACTTGCTCAAATATATCGGCATTTGTTTCTTGGTTAAATGCCAACTGCGTTATACCATATCGGTCTCTTAAATCTATGAAGGTCATTCCCCCCATCTTACGAATACGCTGTACCCACCCTGCAAGAGTGACGGTGCGTCCTGCGTCGTGCAAACGAAGTTCGCCGCAAGTAGTTGTTCTGTACATAGTCTAAACTATTAACTTACTATTACCGTTGAATCGATTTTATGAATTAGCCCTTTCAATACATCTCCCGGTCCAAACTCATGGAACTCGGTTGCTCCGTCGAGTATCATATTTCGTACGGTCTGTGTCCAATGTACGGGAGACATCAGTTGCGCTACAAGATTTTGTTTTATCAAATCAGGATTAGTCTGTGGATAAGCATTCACATTCTGATAGATTGGGCAGAATGGTACATTGAACTTTGTTGCAAGAATGGCTTCTTTAAGTTCTTCTGCTGCAGGCTGCATGAGTGGAGAATGGAACGCACCTCCTACATTGAGTTTTATAGCACGCTTCGCACCAAGTTCTTTCAACTTTTCACAAGCAATGTCAACTCCTTCGATGCTGCCTGATATAACAATCTGTCCTGGACAATTGTAGTTGGCAGCAACTACGGTGTAATCTTTGATATGCTCACACACATCGTCCACCACATCATCAGCCATCCCTATAATTGCAGCCATAGTAGAAGGCTGCAAGTCACATGCTTTTTGCATCGCTATAGCACGCTTTGATACTAAACGGAGCGCGTCTTCAAAAGCCAACGCACCACAAGCCACCAAAGCACTATACTCGCCCAAAGAATGTCCTGCAACCATATTAGGCTTTTCCGTTGCCAATACCTTCTCTGCTATAACAGAGTGCAGAAATACAGCCGGTTGAGTAACTTTGGTTTCGCGTAAATCTTCGGGCGTACCACTAAACATAATGTCTGTTATTCGAAAGCCTAACACTTTGTTGGCCCTATCAAACATTTCCTTTGCAACAGGATAGGTGTCATACAATTCTTTGCCCATTCCGACGAACTGCGCACCTTGACCCGGGAATACAAATACTTTCATATTTTATTACAAGTCTCTTGAAATCATACCCTAATAGGGTTTCCATTAGGTCCGCAAAAGTACTCTTTTCTTTTCAAATACGCAAGAGAATATAAGCATAGTCGTATATAGTATATTGAAAAATTCGTATCTTTGCCGTCGAATAAAGCACGAACATTATGAAAGACTCTTTTACTCAATCGACTATAGTGGCAGAGAACGATACTGCACTGAGAATGGGTTCAGGTTCACTATTGGTATATGCAACTCCCGCATTGGTTGCATTCATGGAGAATACCGCCTGCAAACTGTTAGATGACATCGAAGAAGGTTACACTACGGTAGGTACGGCAATGGATGTAAAGCATTTGCACGCATCTGCCATCGGCGAAGAAGTTACCTGCACGGCACGCTTAACCTCGCACGAAGGGCGCAAATACACATTTGCAATCGAGGTATATAATCAGAAGCAGGAATGTATAGCCACCGCTGTACATGAGCGTTTCTGTGTTAATATCGAGCGTTTTATGCAGAAGTTGGGATAATCGTCCGACCTAGAGCAAACAAATAAGCCGACTATATCAATTAGTCGGCTTATTTGATATGTATTTATCCGTATCTATCTGCGTGTGCTTCCCCCAGAACGAGAGGAACTTCCTCCTGTGGAGCGGGAACCTCCACTCGATACAGAACCTGCGGACCTGCCTCCACTGAAGGAACTGCCTGCTCTACTGCTTGATACTGAAGAGGAGCGAGTACTACTGCTTATGGATGAACTGCGCGATACAGGAGTACTGCTGCTTCTGCTTACAGAAGATGTAGAACGAGAGGTTGACTGCAGACTATTGCGCGAAGACGAACTGCTTGAGACAGAACTGCTTCGTGTAGCACTTGTATTCGTGTTACCACTGCGTACGGTGGATGTTGTACCCGTTGACCGACTTACCGTAGCGGACGATGCGGACCTGCTTGCTGTACCCGATGTGCGTCCTGCTTGTGTGGTAGTAGCAGAGCGGGTTGTGGTAGTAGCAGTGGTTGCAGTGCGTCGGTTCGAGGCAGTACCGACCGAGCGACTACTTTGCCCCGAGTTGGTTGCTTCTTCGCGCCGTGATACGGAAGTGCTATGGGCAGTGGAGCGACTACCTGTGGTTGCCCCACTTACACGGGTTGTACCTGCACCATAGGAACTATTGAATGTCCTGCTCTGTGAAGGCGACACGGTACCTCTTGCTGTGCTTGCATCGCGGGTTGTACGCTGTGGATGCAAGTCACGGGCATTGTGTACATTGGTACGCCCTGCATTCCGTTGTGCGAATCCCCTTTCTGGGTGCAATGTGGCATAGTCGTATCTTGATACATTCGGACGCATAGCAACATAGTGGGGAACAGGTCGCGGGCGCGTACGATAACTGCAGTAGGGATGATGGTGGTGGAAATCATAGATATGGTTCCAATAATCGTGTACTATCCAACAATCATACACATGCCAATAACTTGGGTAATAGCCCCAATAGTAAGGCGAATGCCAACAGTACCAACTTGGTCCCCAGAACCAATCGTAGATGACCGGAGTATAAACATAGACCGGTTCGATTACATAGTTTGTTCCATAGAGGTATTCATCGCCAATAATCTGCACAGTTACCTGTTGCGTCGCCTCATCTTTTTCGACATATATACTTGCTACATCTTGATAGATGTCTTTTGCAAGTACTGCCTGCAGTACAATAAGGTGGGCATTGTTATCTGTCGTTTCTATTACTCGCAGGTAATCAACTTGTCCGTCGCCGTTTAGGTCGAGGTTCGAGATATGTGTGTCGGAGTCATTGAGTTTCTGCTCGAATTCTTCCAAGTTCTTTGCTTCACCGAAGAGAGTAGCAACGGCTTTCAAATCGAGGTTCTCCGAGATGTCGCTATCTGTGGCAGTTACCGTAATCGTTTCGTCTGCGAACAACATACACGGTGCCAAGAATAGCAGACCTAAAATCCATGTTGTTAATCGTGCTTTCATAATTGTGGTGTATTAAGTGTTACTTAAAGTAGTGCAACTATTGTGCCAAAGATTCATTTTGAGGGTTTCTATCCCTGTTTATGGCTTCTTCGGCGTGGTAACTTGAGCGTACCAAAGGACCACTGACGACATAAGGAAAACCTTTGCCGATTGCTATTTGCTTGTATTGCGCAAACATTTCGGGCGTTATATACTCCTGTACGGGATAATGTTTGCGTGAGGGCTGCAGATATTGTCCGAGCGTGAATATCTCCACTCCTACCTGCCGTGCATCGTCCATTGTTTGCAGGACCTCCTGATAGGTTTCGCCCAATCCAAGCATGATGCTTGTTTTTGTTCGTGCGCCTAACCGATGGGCTATGGAGAGTGTCTGCAAACTGGTTTGATAGGTTGCCTTTGTGCGGACCAACGGAGTCAGTCGCTCGACGGTTTCAATGTTGTGGGCAAATATATCGGGTGAGGCTTTCAGTACCTCTGCAATGAGTTCCTGTTTTCCATACAAATCGGGTACGAGTGCTTCGATGGTGACATTGTCACATTCTTTCCGAATAGCCTGTATGCATCGGCGCCAATGGGTTGCACCTTGGTCGGACAAATCGTCGCGTGTGACGGAAGTAAGGACGATATGTTTGAGGTGCATCGCCTTAACCGTATCTGCGATATGTTGGGCTTCGGTTTCATCGACGGGTAGAGGACGCCCGGTCGTGGTAGCACAAAACTTGCATGCGCGTGTACAGATGTCTCCAAGCAGCATAAAGGTGGCAGTACCCCTGCTCCAGCACTCGGCTTGGTTAGGACATTTGCCTGAACGACATATAGTGTGCAAACCTTGTTGCGAGAGCAAATTGCTTACTTGGGCATATTGGTCGTGCGCAGTCCGACTGATTCTCAGCCACTCGGGTTTTCTCTGTATCTGCATAAAGCATTATACTAACTTGAGATTATGGTGCATCTTCTCTTTTTTGGTCTTCATATAGCGTTCGTTGTAGGGATTGGGAGTTATCTCGAGAGGTACATTCTCCACTATTTCGATGCCGTAACTTTCGAGTCCTATCCTCTTAACGGGGTTGTTGGTCATCAGTCGCAACTTCTGTGCGCCCATGACGCGAAGAATCTGTGCGCCAATACCATAGTCCCTTTCATCAGGCTCGAAGCCTAAATGTATGTTTGCTTCCACCGTATCGTCGCCTTGTTCCTGCAACTTATAGGCTTTGATTTTGTTCATTAGTCCGATGCCCCTACCCTCTTGGTTCATATAGACCAGAATGCCTTTTCCTGCTTTCTCGATCAGTTGCATGGCCTTGTGTAGTTGCTCGCCACATTCACAGCGTTTCGATGCGAAGATATCGCCGGTCATACACGATGAGTGTACTCTACACAAGACGGGTTCATCGGGTTCCCAATGTCCTTTGACCAATGCAATATGTTCCAATCCGTTGGAGAGTTGCCTGAAAGGGGTAAGCATGAAGTCGCCGTACTCGGTGGGAAGAAAAACGGTTTCACCTTTTTCAATCAACGATTCTGTGCGTAGCCTGTAAGCAATAAGGTCCTTTATGGATATGAGGCACAGATGATACTTTTCGGCTACTTTCTCCAACTGCGGTATTCGTGCCATTGTTCCGTCATCGTTCATTATCTCGATGAGTGCGGCAGCAGGATACAAGCCTGCAAGTCTTGCCAAGTCGATAGCGGCTTCGGTGTGTCCTGCACGGCGCAATACTCCACGCGATTTGGCATAGAGGGGATTGATATGTCCTGGTCTTCCGAAAGTGGCGGCGGTAGATGCAGGGTCAGCCAACGCCCGAATGGTTTCGGCTCTGTCGTGAGCGGATACACCTGTGGTGCAGCCATCTAATTTATCGACGGTTACGGTGAAGGGCGTACCTAAAACCGATGTGTTATTCTGCACCTGGTGAGTCAGTTCCAACTCTGCACATCGTTCTTCGGTAAGAGGAGCGCATAGTACACCTCGCCCGTGCTGAAGCATAAAATTGACTTTTTCAGGCGTTATTTTTTCTGCAGCGATAATGAAATCCCCCTCGTTCTCACGGTCTTCATCGTCCACAACAATAACGAACTTGCCTTCTTTGAAGTCCGCAACGGCTTCTTCAATTGTATTCATAACTGTTTGTTTAATTGTTATATTCCCATTGGAACATAGATATTCAAAATACAGAGCAAAGGTAAACAAAAAAAATAGAATATCAAAATAGACATTCCGTGTGTTGTGCCGCTTGATGTAAGTACGAAAAAAGCAGAAAATGGGATGATTTGAGGACCGAAAACGGGACGATTTTGCAATGCTCTTCCTATATTCTTCCTATATTCGTCCTATATAGATCCTATATAAAACCTATATAAAACCTTTGAAACAGATAGTATTTACTGGGCTTGACGAGGGGTCGATTTATCCATTCCGAAAGGAAGCGGCATTGCGAAGGAATATTGACCGATTACGGAGGGGTATGGACCTTTTGGCGAGGCGTATGCCGATTAAAATTATTCTCTACAGACATTGCAGATTCAAAAGAAAGATATAACTTTGCCGACTTTTGCTTCCCCGATGCAAGGAAGCAGAAAAAAAGGATATTAGTTTGTTATACAATGGATTACAGCAGTAAACGGCAATACTTATTGCCCTTAGTAGGACTCACCTGTTCGACATTTATATTCAATACATCGGAATTCGTCCCTATCGGTCTTCTGACAGACATTGCCCGCTCGTTCCAAATTACGGAGGCTCATGCGGGAATGCTGATTTCGGTTTATGCGTGGGTAGTGATGCTCTTGTCGTTACCACTCATGTTGTTGGTATCGAAGGTTCCGCTCCGACGACTGATCCTGTCGGTGATAGCGGGCTTTACTCTTTTTCAACTACTCTCTTCGGTGTCGAACAGTTATGTGATGCTGATGGTGTCGCGGATAGGTGTTGCCTGTACGCACGCCATATTCTGGTCGATAGTATCTCCTATAGCGGTGAGTATCGTTCCTCCTCAACGACGCACGCTGGCACTGAGCCTCATCATAACAGGGACTTCGGTTGCGATGATAGTGGGGCTACCATTGGGGCGTATCATCGGACTGCAGATTGGTTGGCGAATGACTTTCCTTTGTATAGGACTCTTTTCGTTGGCGGTGCTGCTGTATCTGTTGTTCTCCTTGCCGCGAGTGCCGTCGCATAAGGGATTCTCTATTAAGAGTTTGCCGTCGCTCCTCACGAACAAATCGCTGTTAGGTATCTATCTACTGACCTTTGGTTTTGCCACCTCTTACTATGTAGGGTACAGTTATATCGAACCCTTTCTGCAACAGATAGCCCACCTGTCGGCGGACAGCATAACCATGACGCTGATGCTGTTTGGTATAGCGGGAATCGTAGGCAGTTACCTCTTTTCACGCTTCTACACCTTGAACCCCGTGCGGTTTATCAGCAGCGCACTGTTCGGCATCTCGTGCTGCTTGCTATTGCTTCAGCCTATGGCACAGTTGGGTTGGGCTGTTGTTCTTCTGTGCGCCCTTTGGGGAATGGCGGGTACAGCCTATAATGTATCGTTCCAAAACGAGATAATAAGTCTGACGGACGAGGATGCGTGTCCTGTGGCAATGTCGATTTCATCGGGTATATTCAACATGGGAATAGCCATCGGCACCATGATTGGAGGTACGATATGCACACACTCGTCGATAGGCAACATCGGTTATGTGGGAGGCATCATTGCTATCGGTACATTGCTCTATTGGCTCTTTTTCCTGTCACCACTCATCAAGAAAGCACATACAGCCTGTCCACAGGACTCCCAGCGTTGAGGCGTTGGCGGAGCAAGAGGATTGCTTGGCGGATTCTGCCTCGAAGCGACGAAGAAGAAGGCACGGTTGTATGTCTTCAGGAAAATCAATAACTTTGCAAAGAAAAACCCATAACCATGTCAGCAACAACCGATACGCAGTGCGAAGAACTGTTTCCTCGCGAGAAAGTTGTTCTTCGCTATTTGGAAGAGCATCAGATAGCATTTACTTATTATCATCATCCTGAGGGGAAGACGATAGAACAGGCAATGCAATGGTGGCACAAGGACGGCAGTATACATTGCAAAAACATCTTCATGAGGAACCATAAAGGCAATCAGCACTATTTGATATGTTTCGATTGTCAGCAAGATTTGGCGATACATGATTTGGAGCAGCGACTGAAACAGCAACAACAGGCAGCAGGGAAGCCTGCACCCGGCAAACTGTCGTTTGCAAGTCCTGAACGGATGATGAAGTACTTGGGATTGGAACCCGGCAGTGTAAGCCCCTTTGGACTTATCAACGACGAAGAACATCACGTGATACTCTTTCTTGACGATAATCTTCGGAGGGCAGAGACACTTAGTTTTCACCCGAACGATTGCCGCTCGACAGTAGTTATCAAAAGAAGCGATTTTGAGAGGTATCTGCAAAGTATAGGGAATACGGTGGAATGGATATCACTGTATTAACGGAATCTGCTGCGCTTGGAATCGGAAAGCACGCAGGCAGGCAAGAAAAAAAGAGAAACCCTTGATGCAAAGGTTTCTCTTTTCTTATCACAAACGAGTCAGTTTGTTTTCTTACTATCTTCTTTATCCAACGGTTTCAGGTGTTGGTCGGTAAAACGATATTGCAACATTCCTAACTTCTGGTCGGGCAATGTCTTGACACCATAATGGCATCTCCATTGACATTTCAAAGACCAGAACAAGCCCTTCGACACATAGGCGTACACAAAGGGGTGTACATACAAACGTAAACGCTTACCAAATTTTTGGGTATAAGCCTCAATCTCCTCTTTCAGTTGTTCGGTAAAGTTAAGTGAGGATTGTACCTTTCCTTTCCCCAAGCAAGTAGGGCAGACTTCACGCACATCAACTTCCACCGCTGGGCGCACGCGTTGGCGAGTTATCTGCATCAGTCCGAACTTCGACAAGGGAAGGACATTGTGTTTTGCCCTGTCTTGTGCCATCATCTTCACCATATACTCATAGAGTGCCTGGCGATGCTCTGCGCTGGCAAGGTCGATAAAATCGATAATGATAATACCACCTATATCGCGTAGACGCAATTGGTGCACGATTTCTTCAGCAGCCAACATATTGGCGTTGAAGGCATTGTCTTCCTGGTTATCGCCCATCTTTTTGCTACCACTGTTCACATCAATCGAGAACAACGCTTCAGTGCGTTCGATAATCAGATAACCGCCACTCTTAAAACCGACGGTGCGACCTAAACCGGTCTTCATCTGACGCGTAACATTAAAATGGTCAAAGATGGGCTGTTCAGACTTGTACAGATGAACGATGTTCGTGCATTTGGGGGCTATCAACTCGATGTAAGTCTTAACTTCGTTATAGACTTCCTCATCGTTCACTTGAATACTTTCGAAAGTAGGATTGAACACATCGCGAATGATACCTATTGCACGACCTATCTCTTCCGAGATTAAGTCCACACTGTTCTTCATGTTCAACCTACTGACAGTCTCCTCCCAGCGCTTATACAAGAGTTTAAGTTCACCGTCAAGTTCTGCCACGCGCTTACCCTCTGCCACCGTACGGACTATCACACCATAATTGTTTGGCTTGATACTCAGTACCAATTGCTTTAGACGACTGCGCTCCGACTCTGCCTTAATCTTTCCAGATACCATTACCTTCTCGGCAAAGGGGATAAACACTATATTCCGACCCGCTAACGATATCTCTGCGGTTAAGCGAGGTCCCTTTGTGTTGATTGGCTCTTTCGATACCTGTACCAACAACATCTGACCTACACTCAAATAGTCCTCTATCTTACCTTCCTTGCCAACATCAGGCAACGACTGATACTTGTTCATACTCGTCCGTTTGGAGCCGTTCTCCAATACAGACTGCACATAACCATTCAGCCTATTAAATCCTGCACCTAAATCAAGATAGTGAAGAAAAGCGTCTTTCTCGTAACCTACATCTACAAATGCCGCATTCAACGACGGCATCAACTTCTTTACTCTGCCTAAATAGATATTTCCTACCGAAAAGGTCTTCTCGCGAGTATATTGATTTATCTCCTCCAAACGACCATCTTCCAACAGAGCAACCGATACGCCTGTAGACTGTACATCTACTACTAATTCACTTTTCACTCTTTTCAATATTTATGGCATTGCTACGCACCGCACTACGCCCCGTGCCGTGATGTCAATCCAACGACTGTCCAATGCCTCTTTTCTTTGCTACCACACTCTCGGGCAGCAACTACTCTTTACAAGAACAAACTTAAACTCACACCAACAGATGGAATTTAAGTTCGTCCTAATCCTATCGTCTTACTTCTTCTTATGACGATTCTTACGCAAACGCTTCTTACGCTTGTGCGTTGACATCTTATGTCTTTTGTGCTTCTTACCGTTTGGCATAATCCTTATTGTTTTATTGATTTAACGAATTCTTTCGATGGCTTGAATGATGGAATCGTATGCTCTGGAACTATCAAGGAAGTCTTGCGCGAGATATTACGAGCAACTTTCTCTTTGCGCACTTTCGTTATAAACGAACCAAAGCCTCGAAGATATACGGCCTCTCCGCCTCCCACATTGTCTTTTACATTCTGCATAAAAGACTCCACAATCTTCAATACTGTCACCTTGTCGTAACCGGTCTGAGCAGCAATTTGATTAACGAGTTCTGCTTTTGTCATTGTTTTAGTTTATTTAATGTTATTGTTTCTTTCACATCTCTCCTTCGCTACCTCATCTCGCCTTCTCCATACTCTTCCGCTTCTATAGCGACAAATCGACCGCAAAAGTACACAAACTTTTTGAATACCACAAACTTTTGAACGAAAAAAGTGTCGCTTTTTCTTTCTAATCAATTTTATAACCGCACCACATCTCCTCCTTTCCCTTTTTTATCTACCTTTGTCAACCCTCTTTTGAACAACAAGAAACACTACACAACCTTTCGCTGCATAAAAACTGACTCCTGCACGCCATCCGCATGAACATTAAATACCTCCATACTCAACTCTTCGATTGGTACGAACACAACAAACGAACCCTGCCCTGGAGAGAAACCTCCGACCCCTATCACATCTGGATTTCCGAAGTCATCCTCCAACAGACACGCGTCGCACAAGGTATCCACTACTACCTTCGCTTCATCGAACGATTTCCCGATCTCCAAGCACTCGCTGCCGCTTCCGAAGACGAAGTCCTGCTCTACTGGCAGGGATTAGGATACTATTCCCGTGCAAGAAACCTCCACAAAGCAGCACAACAAGTCGCACAAAAGAACGGGTTTGTAGGAGGAGAAGATGCACAAAAATTCATAAACGCACAACAGCCTTACGCGCTCTCCAAGACCGAACAAGACAACATCTTCCATAACCTCCGCAATATGCAAGGCGTAGGAGAATATACCGCCGGTGCCATCGCTTCTTTTGCTTTCAATCTTCCCTACCCTGCTCTTGACGGCAATGTATACCGCGTCTTGGCAAGACTTTTCGACTGCGATGTCATCTTCGACACTACCAAAGGCAAGAAACACTTTCACCATCTCGCAGAGCAAATCTTGGACCGACAGAACCCCCGCCTGTTCAATTCGGCTATCATGGAATTCGGCGCGCTCTTCTGTACACCCAAAGCACCTGACTGCGACCATTGTCCTGTTGCACAATGTTGTCTCGCCTTCCAACATCATACCGTCGAACTCCTTCCCTTGCGCAAACCCCGTCCCTCTCTGCGTGATAGATACCTCAACTACACTATCTATCTCACACCCGACAACAACACGCTGCTGCAACAACGCAAAGGAAAAGACATCTGGCAACATCTCTACGAATTCCCTCTCAACGAGACCGACCACCTTATCCCTATCGTTAACACTGCCCATTCCATCGACCTGCTGCATGTTCTCTCCCACCAACGACTGCATACGCGCTTTCATATCGAGTTCGTCAACCAACTACCTTCCCTCCCTGACACTTTCCCTGTCAATCTGTCCGACATCGACGACTATGCGCTGTCCAAACTGACACTGAAAGCCCTGCAACAACTCCTCCCCTCATAGACCTTATTTACATTCCTCATAGACTTTATTTATATCTTATTTTTATCCCTCATAGACCTTACATAGACCTTATTTGTATCCCTCATAGACTTTATCTATATCTTATTTATATCCCTCATAGACCTTATTTATATATATCCTATCTCCGTCCATCTCCCCCGCTCACTCTTTCCACCTCCCCCGCTCACTCCGCCCTCAAAAGTATCTTCGTTTTTGCTCACCGTAGAGCCACACCGTGCTATGACTCTCCCCGCATCATACAAATCCATTCAACCCTCCACCGTGCGCTTATGCCAACCGTAGAGCCATAGCGTGCTATGGCTCTCAACTCCCTTTCGAAGGCCAAACCCTATGTTCCCCTCCAAACCATGTACCCCCATCAATCCGTCGTTGCGTCTGTGGCATTCTCTGCATATTAATTGTTAATTATTAATTGTTAATTGAATGTATC
>CAVHKB010000045.1:0-13461 GCA_963636305.1 Prevotella sp. P5-108 | reverse complement strand
CGGCAATCTGATTGGGCAATGTGGTGTCGAGTTTGGTGCGGTCGGCAGCGGTCATTAGTCCCGCCGTGGTTGCAGTTGCAGCAGGAAGATTGATGTACTCATTACCGTCAATCGTACCAGTTTCAAGGCTTACGATTGGGAGTTGTATATACATCTTATCTTCGCGCGCGTCCACATCGAACTCTTGTCCGTCTTCACCTTGGAGCACCGACAGTGGAGTGACCTTGCCTTTCCAGTTGACAAGTCCCGACTGCGTGGTCTGCAAGTTGGCAATCTTCGAGGCGTTGTTGAGGATTTTGGTGTTCAACGCTTCGTCATTCTTTTGCAGGGCGGTAATGGCTTTGCCGTGGTCGCTAATCTGTATCTGCGTGTTGTCGGCATTAACGAAGTACACGCCGCCGTCGTAGGAGTAGCGGAGATACTGTCCGCCGTAGGTCACTGCGGAATATGCCTTAAGGTTGTCACCGTTGTCGACAGATGCAGCAGCAGCCTTGGTTGCACCCTCGCAGATGAGCACAAGACCGTCGATGTGGAACTTGCCGTCGTACTTGATGAGCGAACCGATGCTCTCGTTGTTGTAGACCACGTTGTAGCGACCGTTGGGCAAGTCCTTGCGCCAGTCGTTAGCATCAAAGTCGTAGGTTGAAATGTCGAAGACCTCGATATTGAGGTCGAGCGTCGACACTGGAGTAAGCCATTGCTTCTCGTACTTGTCCCAGTTGTAGCGCACGCCGTCGATGAACACATAGTCACCTGTGCCGCCACCGTTGGGGTATTTTGCCCACACGTCCTTCAGCGAGGAATATTCACCGAGGTTGTGGACGTCAGTTGATGTTGTCATTGCAGTAATTCTTTAGCCGTGTTGCCCAATGCCGCCGAAAGGTCGCTCTCCTTGAGCACCGCACAAACGAGCGATGCGGTGAGGAAGACTATGCCGTCGTAGCACTTGGATGGTAATTCAATCTTGTTGTTTTTGTCGATGGCAGGCTCGGCAAGATACCTTGCCCTCTTCACCGCCACCTTTTCGCCGCCCTTGCAGGAGAAGAACTCCAGAGCCATGCCAGCAGGATATGCCACCACCGCCACTATGGGTCGCTGTGGGCAGCCGCGCATCCCCGGAAATCTGCTCCGCTGCTGGGCGTAGAGAGTATCGTCTGCCGTGATTGCGTTCACAGCAGGACGTTCCCAGTCGGTCATCTGGAATGTGACAAGCCGCAGATAGTCGTCGGGGAGCATAGTGAAGCCCATGCCGTAGCCTGGCTGCGCCTCCCACTGCACGTCGGTTTCCAGAGCCTTGCCCTCGCCTACGAGCCGCAGAGGGGCATTGAGCAGCACCGACCGTGCCGCCCTGAGCACCATTGAGGTGATAAGTCCGTCGAGTGTCAGCGTATTGCCGTCCTCGGTGAGCATAGTCTCTTCTTGGGCACTCGTCTCGTTTCTGTCCATAACCTTGCGCACGTCGGCGCATATCTGCGATGTGGTGTATTCCATTAGATGCCTACAAATTCAATGTTGTTGCGTTCAGCGTATTTCTTAATATCGGAGAGCGTGCGTATCTGCGTGCGGCTCAGTCCGTACTTGTCTACAAGGTATTGCTTCGCCTCCGAAGCGTCGCTTACCTCTACCTTGGTCGGTTCGACCTTTGCTGCCTCTTCTGCCGCTGCCTTTTCCGCTTCCTTCTTAGCATTCACCTCCTCTTCGGTAACGGTGCTATCGAGGAAGAAGCGCACGTTGAATAGTGGGCACTCTTCGAGTTTTTTTTGCAACTCCTCGTTGTCGGTGGTGTAGGTAGACTTGCCGAGAGTGTCGGGGCGAAAGACGATGCGTGTGTGGGTGCTGCGCTGATAGACACCGCCGTTGAACGGGTCTTGATAGGTCTCCTTTCCAGTCACGAGCGAGAAACTGAGGAAATCCTTTGTCCTGTATGTCTTGATTGTTTTAGCCATAATTAATAGTAAAAAAGGGGCATCGTTGAAGATACCCCTTTGGGTGAATGGATATGTTTATGCTTTCTGTCCGAGGTGCAAGCGAGCGTGTGCCTTGGCATAACGCAGGTACAAGCAAGCAACCTCCTGAATGACTACCGCATCAGTGTTGCGGACACCTGCCGACTTGAGGTCGAGCACGTTGCGCTGCCATGAGATGTGGGTCTTCTTGGTTAGGTATTCAGGGTCAAGGGCAAAGCCTTTGTCGCTCATACCATTGAGGTCGAACAACTCGTGATGGATAACGAGCAAGTCGCCGAAGTCGGTTGACCACGATTTGAACTTGAGGTTCCAGGACTCTACGCTCTCTTTCAGACGGAATTTTTCCGACTTGATTTTAGAGAATGCTTCGAGCATGTCGCTACCGACGAGCAACACTTTCTGCTTGTTGCCAATGCCAGTGCCAACGAACAAGTCTTTAGAGCACTCAACGAGGTCGTCGTCGGAGATGGTTACGTTGCCGCTGGAGTCCGCCGTACCGATATACACATCCTTGCCTGCCTGATACCAGATACCGCCAGTGAACCAAGTGTCGACATTGTCCTTCGATACGTGCTTGATGCGCGCCTTTGCGCCAAAGAGGAATGTGTTTTCTTGGGCGAGGCGCATATCGTAGATACCATCCTCCTCAATGTCGGAGAAGTTCCAGTCTACCTCTTTAGAAGCAATCTTATCGAAAGTAGATTGCTCCACCTGAATCATGAAGTTTTGGCAGTATTGCTCTTCGCTTGTAGGAAGATTGTTGAAGCGACCCGTCTGCACGTCAAGTTCGCCGCAGGCCTTACCCATACGGATGAGGACAGTGTCCTTTGGAATAGTCGGCAGGAGGATTGGTGTCGAAGTAGACTCGTCGATTGCACCGTTTACCGCATAGACCACAGGCTTGTTTGATGTTGCATCACGACCACAGACACAGAGCACCAAGTCAGGACGTGAGCCGTCGGTCTTGTCGGTGTCCTTGGAGTCGTCATAGACGTAGCCGTCGGAACGAGTTACAGCCTTGACACCGACCACGCGGATGGTGTCGTCAAGAGTGAACATATTAGGGTCTTCCACATCGAGCACTACCGAAGACGTGCCTTTTGTGCCGGCAGTAACGGCGGTGTTGAGTTTGGTGCTGATGGCACGTGTGCCGACCGAATAATATTTCACAATCATCGAATCAGACTTGAGGAACTTGCCGTAGCGGCTGATTTGGTCGATAGGCGTTGCCATCGGTCTGATTTTCGTAATCTTGGCATCAATGTCCTTGGTGTACATCTCCGGGTCGCCGTCCTCTCGTCCTTGCGACTCCGTAGCGATACCATCGTTGGTGTCAGGATTACCACTCTTTGACACACCGGCATCAGGGAGGGCGGAAGCCGCTGCCATCATCACCGATGAGCCTGTGCCGAACAACATGGCCAAAAGACCGAGCACTGCTCGCCACACATTCTTCTTAATGAATTCTCTCTTCATAAAACAGTTTATTAATTGGTTATTGATTTGCTTTGGTTTTCTTGAAGCCGCCACGCTCCCAAATTGACGAAGCCTCACTTGCACGGTCGAGTGCGCCGAGGTTGTACTTTGGCACTGACGGAGCAGAGCCTGCACGTCCGCCAGGGGCAGAGGGAATGCCGTCACCCTTGCTGCGCTTTTTTAGTTTCTCCTCGATGTTGGCGTTGCGTCCTCTCACTTCGCCCTCATGGGCAGCGGTCTCCACATCGGCATCGTGGGAGATACCCTTGAAGGCGAACTCCAGGGCTTCGGGGGTGAACTTGCCGACAATGGCATCGTAGGCAATCTGACAGAGTTTTGTCATACCCTCGTCAATCTGCTCGTCGGAGTAGCCATTCTCCTGCTTGAACTGTTCCAACAACTGCACCGACTGCTCGATGTTCTTGTTGTACTCCTCTTCCAGTTTCTTGTTCTTCGCCACCTTCTCGAGGTATTCCTTGCCAGCCTTTGCCAACTCCTCCATCTTTTCAGGGTCGTCGTAGGCATCGGCGATTTCGGGACCAAAGAGGCTTACAAACTTGGTGATTACATCACCTCCGTTCATGAACTCCTGTAAGAGGATAGCCGAACGACCGTCAGCGTCGAACATGTTGGAGAGTTTCTCGTCGTCCTCCTTGTAGCGCGCAATCTGACTGTCGTAATTGTCGTAATCGTCGTTAATCGCACCGTAGATTTCTTCGTCGTCGGTAAACTCCTTGTCGGGATATTTCCCTTTCAGCCGCTCCACGAATGCATCACGCTTGCTTTTAACCTGTTCATTCTTAGGGTTTTCCATATATTTAACTATTACATTTCGTTTATGTAAAACAAATTTAGGGGTATGGCACTCACTATCAGTCTTTTTTATTAACCGACACGTTGGTAATTTTAGGTAAATGAGACTGAAGGGCAGCACTTTTTCGTTTCAGGACGAGCGGGATAAAGACTTGATGAGAGTGTACCGGGAGCAACTGTCGATGCAGAAAGGCAGAATATCGCTCCCCGATGTGCTCCGCAACACTGTCAACTCACCGTCGGTGCGTTTCTGGACTACGGTGGAACGCGCAATGGCTGTGGTGTCGCAGATGCGCAGAGGGCAGGGGACGAGGGTGATGATGCCGCTGCGGCTGGAGATGTACAAGGAAATAGCGCAGAGGGTCGACGCTCTGATGACAGACAATCCCAACCTTGACTTGGAGAGTGCCGTGATAAGAGTGGTAGAAGGCGGTGCACCAAAGTTCTACCTCACGCCCAAGAGCGCCAAAACGATAATCCACAACATAAGGAAGAAATGGAGAATGCAAAGGCAAAAACGATAACACTACTGTCCACGCTTGCGATGGGAGCACTTCTGTTTGCGGAGGCACACCCTATCAGTAGGGGCGAGCCTTTCGCGAATCGCTTTCTGTACCATTTCTACCACACCTCGTTTCTGCACTATGCTATGAACGTGTGGTGCCTGGTGTCGGCGGTTTTTGCGTTCGACCTTGCAGTGAGCGACCTGACGGCGGCATACATCATCGCCTCGTTCGTGCCCGTAGTGTGGTCGTCGCCGACCATAGGACTGTCGGGCATTTGCTTTGCCCTGTTGGGACGGTGCTCATTTCTCGTGCGCAGGAAACTGCACTACCATTATTTTATGGCACTATTTATCATCGTTGGACTGATAACGCCCAAGGTTAACGGCTTCATACATCTCTACTGCTACGTAGCAGGCATACTCTACGGATTGTTAATACATCCCATAAAATGGCAGACGAAGCGATAAAAGGCATATTGGCAGAGAACGCACGGCGCAATGAGGTGCTCTACGCCCCCTTCAATCCACTGACTGGCGAGGGGGCAATCCTGGAGCGTGCCCGTCTTGAGATACCCGATTTCAGCATCCCAGTGCAGTATGTGCCCACCGCTATGATGGACGAGCCTTTTGTTGCAGCGCTTGCCAAACTCGGCTCGATTAAAGCCTTTGAGGCAGAGGCAAAGAACAGGAGCATCAACGTGGAGGTACTGTCGGAGATGCTTGTACGCCTCCGCTGCAAGTACGATTTCTGCTTCTGGGCATATATGTTTGCACGCATCAAGAACAAGGAGGGCGGCGAAGATATTCCGTTCAGGCTCAACCTGCCACAGAGGATGCTCGTGGCACTATTCGAGGAGATGCGCATCAAGGGAGAACCGATAAGAACCATTGTGTTGAAGGCTCGACAGTGGGGAGGCTCGACGGTGACGCAGATTTACATGTCGTGGATACAGTTAGTACATAAGAAAGGTTGGAACAGCCTTATTGTGGGACACACCAAGGATGCCTCGGTGGAGGTCAAAGGTATGTTCGACAAACTCATCCAAGCCTATCCAACCCAGATGCTGCACGAGATGGGCGAGCAGTACAGGGAGAACGAGCCCAAGTTCCAGTCGGAGGCTGCATCGGGCAACATCTTCAAGATACCGCAGCGCAACTGCAAAGTGAAGATTGGCACGGCAGTAGAGCCAAACTCCGCCCGCGGCGGCGACTCTGCCTTGGTGCACTGCACGGAGGTGGCATTCTGGAAGAAGACCGAAGGCAAGACACCGCAGGAGATTGTGAGGACAGCCTGCTCGGGCGCAGGACTTATGCCGCTGACAATGATTGTGTACGAATCGACAGCCAACGGCACGGGCAATTTTTTCGAGACAGAATACCGCGCCGCCAAGGAACACAAGAGCACGTTTCGGTCAATCTTCATCGCATGGTTCAACATTGAGCGGTACACACTGCCCATTGCCGACATAGAAGCCTTTGCCAGAGAACTCTATAAAAACCGCAACAACGAGTATATAGCCGACCGTCGCCACGACAACGGACGCTACCTCTGGTGGCTGTGGGAGCAGGGGGCGACGCTGGAAGGCATACACTGGTACACCCTGAAGCGTGCCGAGTATGACGACCACGGCGATATGGCAGCGGAATATCCGTCGGACGATGTGGAGGCGTTCCAGCATTCGGGATGCTCTGTATTTGACAAGTACAAGGTTGAACGGCTCAAGCCGTCGTGCCGACCGCCGCAATATGTTGGCGACGTGTATGGTGACGGCGACGAGGGTGCTGCCGCCATGGCTAACGTGCGGTTTGCCGAGGATAGCCAGGGGCGGTTCTGCATTTGGGATATGCCTGAGACGTTTCCCGACAGGTATGTCAGCCACCGCTACCTTACTGTTGTCGACGTTGGCGGACGCTCGTCGAAAGCCGACTATTCGGTTATCGTGGTGTTTGACCGCTACTGGATGATGGAGACCGACGGTAAGCCCTGCGTGGTGGCTCAGTGGTACGGGCATATCGACCACGACATACTTGCGTGGAAAGCGGCGCAGATAGCCAAGTTTTACAATGACAGTCTGCTCGTCATCGAATCGAACACCCTCGAAACCAAAGACCGTGACCGCATTGTCGACGGTGACCAGTCGGTGTTTATCCTCAACCAAATCAAGAACGTGTACCGCAACCTCTATGCCCGCAAGCCGAGCGAGATTGACATAAGAGAAGGACGCGAAACGAAATACGGCTTCCACACCAACGTGCAGACCAAGCCGATGATTATCTCCACGCTCATCAAGGTGGTGCGTGAGGCTCTCTATGTGGAGCGCGACGAACGTTGTCTTGACGAATACCTCTGCTACGAGAGGAAGCAGAATGGGTCGTTCGGCGCAGAACTGGGCAAGCACGATGACTTGCTGATGACACGTGCCATAGGATTGCACATCTGTTTCTTCGAGATGGACAGACCAGCGATGCACGAGAACAGCGACAACGTGAAGAGCCTCTACAGGACAAGAACAAACTCTTTAGCAACTTTATAATATGAACATTTTCAGGAAAATCAAGGCTCTCGTAGCCTATGGCATTGCAGTGCAGAAGGCTGACGATGCACACAGAGAAAACGGTGAACGATACTATGTAATGCCGTCGATGGACGGCAAACTTGTGATAGTGGACAGAAGGAATTTCCGTCTGCTCAAGCGCAAGCACTACATCAACAAGGAAGCCAACATAGCCACAATGCAAAAGGAGTGCTTCTACTGCACTCCTTATCGCAATGGGTCGGGCGCAATGCCCGATGAAGTGAAGACCTTGAAGAAGGCCTCCTATATGGACTGGATTAACCGTAGGCGTTAAGTGCCATGCATCACAGCCTGCGCCTGTTGCACGGCGGCGGGGTTGGCCTGCTGCTGTGCCTGCGCCAGTTGCTGTTGCAGTTCAGGCGTGAGTTGCTGCGGCTGTTGGCCTTGTGCCATTGCCTGCCCCTGCGCCTTTATCTGCTGCAAAAGGTTGTCGGCAAATGGGAAGTTTCCCGCTTCGAGCATCTGCTCAAGGGAGATTTGCCCGGTCTGCCATATCTGCATAAGGAAGTCGTTAGCCATTTGACGAACGACAGGTGTCTGTGTGCTCTCGACAATCGACAGGTCGAACTCGATGTTGTTAATTTTCTCGGGGTCGTAGGTTACTGCGCCGCCACTCTTGCCAGCAATGTTGACGACACGCTTGGTGTCGTAGAACTGCTGCATGTTCTTCACATCCTTATAGGCGCACTGCACGACAAACGAAGAGAACGTTTCCAACAAGTCGACGAGGCTTGTTGTGGCGTTCTGTGTTTGTTGCGCATAGAGAGACCCCGACATACCGCTGTAGCCAGGCTTGCCCTGCAATGCTCCATTAACACCGCTGATTTCCTCAAAGAATTTCAACTGCAACTGTAGCAGTTCCTGAATGCCGATGTTGTTGGTGCTGCTCTGCAACTGCGACGGCACGCCGCCGCTGCGTCCGTTGTAGACGATGAAGCCGTCAGCCCTCGACCACGTGTCCTGCAACTGCTGCCAAGTGACACCGTCGGGTTTCGCCTCTTCGGGGAAGAGTACCACGCCTTTTGCGCTGCTGCGGATAATCTGGTCGTTAAGCGTGATGAGGCGGTTTACGTATTTCTGCTGGTCGATTACGTCGCCCACAAACGAGTGTATCTCTCCGTCGATAAGCGGATAAGCCTTGTAAACATACGGGTGCGAGCCGTGTCGGTAGGGTGTTTCTCCCTCCAGAAGGATGTGTCCAAGAGGAGTGAGGAAGCGGTAATACCAGTAGTCGTCCATAAACCATTCCGTTACGATGAGCGGAATGTCGTCCTGTGCCATTCCGTTTTCAAGCCCCTGCTGTAGGCGGCTCTCGTTCTCCGCCTCGACTTCGGGATAGTCGGCAGTGTCGATTTTGTAGTATTCTCCCGTAAGGTAGTCGTGGCAACGGTAGCGTGGCTTCATCTCCTTGTTCCAAATCTCGATGACGCGGCAAAGGTTGTTGTCTTTTGGAATGAAGAAGTCGAGCTGGCTTTCGCGTTTCTCCTGAAAGGTGTCTGAGGTGTCTACACCGTAGTATCGAGCATTGCGTGCCTGTCCGTAGATTTGGCGCAACTTAGCGTAGTCGCCCGGTGACTTGGCGAACTCGCGGCACACATCCTCGAAGGTGTAGTCGTGGATTTCGCCGAGCATCTGCACGTCCCAACTGCGGAAGTCGGAGATACGGTTGTCGATGAAGAAATTGTCGGGGTTTACGTAGTCCGTCCAGCAGTCACACTTGCCGTTGCGCCAGCCGAAGGTTTTCTTGTGTACCACAAGTCCGCCGATGAGGAAGTCCTCGTAGGAACGCGCATTAACCTCGCCCATATCGTTCAACTGCCAGTTGTACTGAAGGATGGTCGACATGGTTTCACCGAGCGTCTGCTCGTCGCGGTCGCGCGCTACACAGGTTGGTTCTTTGGTCTGCGAGCGGTACACACCGAGCACATTGCGCACGAGGCGGCGGATGAGGTTGGATTTCAACGGTGTTCCACCCTGCTGCACGATGTAGTCCTCCTCGGTCATCGTCTTGCCGTCGATGGTTACGGTGTCGTCCCACTGCTTGCCGTAGTTGAAGTTCTTGTTGCGGCGGCGTTCCTTTCGGAACTTGCGCATACCATCCCAGTAGTTTCTGGCAAGGTATAGAAGGTCGGTAGCCTTTCGGTTGTCGTCGAACTTACTGTCGTACCTTACCGTGTCCATCCCGGCACGCTCCTGAGAAGTGAGCCGGGACAGAGGTATCAGTCTGTGTCTGTTGTCCTTTATCATAATGCCAAAGTTATTGATTGCAAATGCTTACGCGTCATTTTTTATTAACTGCATCGAGTTTTGCCACTTCGTCAAGGCACTGTCTCTGCAACCCGTATATCTGCTGCTGATAAGCCTCACGCTCTTTCTCGTCCTTGGCGAGTTCCATCGCTTTCCTGTAGTTCCCTATGGCATTGTCGTAGGCACTGAAATAGCGTTCTTGCAAATAGGCAGGAGAATTGAGCAGGGCATCGAGTTTTTTGTAGTATTCGTCGTTGCCAGCCATTATCTCCTTCTTGTAGCCGCTCGCCTGTGTTCTCGTCTGTTCCGCCTGTTCTCTCAACTCGTTGTAGCGGTTGGTGAGCGCGCGGTATTGTGACCGCTCGTCGGGGGTCATGAGGAAGCGGTCGGCGACAGGTATGGACTGCCACTGGAAATCACGGTCGCCAGTGGCAATCTCGTACGACTTTATGAGATTGTTGACCAGACTGAATGCGCCTCCAAAATAGCCACGGAGAAGATATTCGACCATAGCAGGGTTAATGTCGACCTTGCCTTTGGTGTATTTGTCTCCACCGCTCCACTCGTTGAGGGTGGCTGCCAAGTTGACGAGTTGCTTGTTTGTGCTCTTGTAAGCCTTTGTCCATTGCGGCATTTCCTTGTTGTAGGAAGTTTCCTTGTAGATAGGGAAGCCCGTCCAACTCTCATTCATCCACGCCTCAAAGCCCGGCTTGATTGATGACGGCAAAAAGGCATGGATGCCGCCACCGCCTTCCATAAGGTCGATAGGCATAATCTGCGTTACCTGAGCCATCGCTTCCTGAGTTATGTCCCAAGTGTCGCCTTCCTGCTTTCCCTTGCCGACACTTGCCGCCAACTCGCCAAGACCATAGGCTGGGCGAAACTCGGGAGGCAGAGGTATCAAAACATACGTATCGCCTGCATTGATGCAGATGTTGCTACGACGAGTGTACTCAGGCAGGTTGTAGTAGCCATTCTTGTCGTCATCGTCGTCGCCGCTGAACATTGCCCTGAGAAATCCAATCAGGAATAGTGCCGAAGCGTGCATAGCAATCTTCAGCGGATGACGTTTAACCATTCTACCATAGTTCGTCAGACCCTGAATGCCGGCGTTCCAGAACAGGAAGCCTGCACGCCCCAAGCCTGACACGAGCGCAGCGGCATTGCCTGCCTTCGTCTGCCCCTCGGTATTGAGGAATGTTGCGCCGCTTCCTTTGCGGTTGAAATTGACGCTGCTCTCCTTGGCATCATAGATAGACCTGTCGACCGTCCGACCCTTTTCTCTTGAAGTCTTGTAGGCGGCAAAGCGAGCGCAGTTCTCAACGGAGCGGTTAAGCATATCAAGTTCAAATCCCAACAATTTGAAACCATTAGCGAGAGAGCAGCGCCCCATTTTCTTAATCTGCTTGGCTATCTCGGATTTTCTCCGCTCTATGTCTTTCAACGCCACATATCCTGTTTCGCCGCCGTAGCGCATAAACTCGCCGAAAAGTTTCTGTGCACCGTCGTCCTTCAGCGTGCCATTTTCCCATTTGTGGAAATATTTGATGAGGACAAGTGGCGAGTACTTGGCGCAGTTCCACGAGAACCGCACATTGTAAGCAGGGTCTTCCTTTATCCACATCGTCGTGTTGGTGTAAACCATATCGCGAACGAAGTTGCTCGCAACGAAGTCCACGTTGCGTGTGGTGTACCACGCCGCAAGATGGCGATTGACAGCATCGGCATAGGACAGGACAGCGCCAATCATACCAGTCTCCGAGTCGGGATTGGTCATGCCGTTGGCCGCCTGTGCCGCCCTCGGACTGCCGTTGACCGTGATGATATAATCTTTGCCGTTCTTTCTCACCAAAACCTGATGCTCGTTGAGTTGCGCCTTTTCGACTACCCGGTAAGGGATGTTGACTGCATCCGAAGCCTTTTTATAGTAATCGGGGTATTGCGATGCCAGCGCCTCCATATTGGCTTCAAAATCGTCCATCTGCTGCGCCACGGTCATTGTCGGGTGGTTCTCGTCGATGTTTGGCGTTACTGGTGTCCACTCGTCGTTGACTACATCGTACTGCAACCATAGTTCGCTGACAGCCATCAGGTCGCTCGGATTGTTGAGAACGAAGTTAAGTAGGCGCTGCTTAACCAGAGTGTTGCGGTTGCCTTGGATTATGCCGCTCTCCATAGCGGTCTGCATATAAACGAACGGATTGTCGGCTTTTGAACTGCGCCCTTTGGCTCTCTTGATTGGGGCATTGAAGGCACTGCCTTTGCTGTCGATGTAGGCATAGACCTCCGCGCTTGTCTTTGCATCGAAGCCTCTCAGCGGAATGTAGTGGGAGTACATACCGTGAATGTCGTCGTATTGCTCTTTCGACAAGAAACCACTTTCGTAAGCCTTGCTCAGCGTGGCATCGTTAACGGCTCTTGTGCGGTTCCACAGTTCATCAACCAGACCATTGTCGTTGTTGTCGATTTCGTAGTTTGTCACTATGTCAGCCGCCACATTTTCCGCTCTTTGTATCAAATCGGATTGCAACTGTCGCTTGCTTGCCTTGAGGGCTTTCAACGTTTTTTTGTCCGTGGTTTCTTGTATCTGCTCGTCGATTTGGTCGATAGCCTCCATTATGCTGCGGACATTGGCATCGTATTCGGCTGTAAGGGCAGTAAGACCAGCATAGTCGCGGAGGCGGTTTTCTTTGAAGAGGTCGGATGAACGGTCACTGATTTTCTGTTGCACCTTGGCAACGGCTTTCTGCAAGGTCGGGTTGTTTGGGTCTTTCTGCAATGCTTTCTCCGCTTTCTTCAAGTCCTTAGCGAACTCTTCCTTGGCTACTCTGTCGGCAGCACGGCGAGCCATCACCACGTTACGTTCAAGACCATGCTTAGCCATCATATAGTCGGTGAGGTTGCGCATCTTGTCGGGGTTGTTGCGTTTGGTGAGTTTCGATACAATCTCCAACAACGGACGGAACAATAGGTTGGCTGCCGCATCGATTTCTGCCTTGTTCTGCGACGAGAGGCGGTTTTCACCGAGCACAGGGTTTTCCCAGCCGGGGATATCTTCGATGTAGCGCATCTTGCGGTTCTGACCGCTTGCCCTGATGACCGACATCATTGCCTCTTGCAAGCCGAGCATACTGTTTTGCAAGGCTTCCACGGTTTGGAACATACCGCTCTTCACGCGCCTCTCGTAGCGGTCGCGCGCCGACTCTTGTGTGCGTCTTGAATAGTCGCGGTCTTCACGCCTGCTGCGGTCGATAGTGGATTGTTCATCACGGAACATTGCACCCTCGGCTGCGCGGTTGGTGAAGTCGAAGATGCTTTCGCCCTCTGCTCGCTTAAGCGGAGCGGATTTGGCATTATCAGATTTTTCGGCTACCTTTGCAGCAGACAAGACATCCGAAAGGATTGACTTGTAGAGGGCAATACCTCCGTGAGGCTGAAACGCTGCGGTTTGAAGGGTATTGCCCTCACTTTGTATATTATCCGCAACAAACACCTCATGCACATATAGGCGGTTCTTGTTCTCATCCTGCATAGCACGACAGAACACATAGCTGCGCCTTCCCTCATAATTTATTGGGTAAGCGAAATAATGGTTGCTAACTCCCTCCTGACGTGTAAAATCAGGCAATGTCCCAAGATACACGGCATTGCCGAACCCTTCCTTTAGCGAAGTGATTGCGTCGAGTTTCGCTTGACTGTATCGGTGAGCCAATGAAGTGCCGATGGACTTCTCATTGATTTCCACCTGTCCTACTTCAGTGTCATAGAACAGCGGCTTTCCTATGTGCTTGCTCCACCATTCCTCTGCGACCTTGCGTGCGGACATCGTTTCAGTTTTGACTATCTGTTTGCTCTTCACATCTACGGCAGGGGCTTT